>NZ_JBHVHQ010001007.1:0-2919 GCF_042800135.1 Streptomyces sp. NPDC057654
GCTCTCGCCATCGCCAGCGCCGCCGGGAGCAGCAGCGGAAACGCGGGCAGCAGGAAGCGCGGCTTCGACGCGAAGTACTTCGAGCCGCCCAGCGCGATGACGACCAGCACCAGCGTGTAGACGAACACCGGCAGCGGCGGCCGGTCCAGCGCGAGGAAGACCAGCGCCAGCAGCGCCACGACGATCACCGCGAAGGTCACGTAGTAGCCGAGCCGGCTCAGGCCGATCACCAGATGGCGGATGAACATCAGCGCGTCGTAGCCGAAGTCGAAACGCGAGCCCCAGCCGCGCTGCACCTCGAAGTAGCCGAGCGGGCTGCCCTGCCGGGCGCCGACCCAGGCCACGTACCCGAGCCAGCCCGCCGGCGAGAGCGCCGCCCCCGCCCACACCCGCCAGTTCCGGCGGGCGCGCCCGTCCCGCCACAGCAGGACCGCCGCCGCGCAGCAGAGCGCCGCCGCCACCGCGACGCCGTTGGGGCGGCAGACGCCCGCGAGCAGGGCGAGGCCCCCGGCCCACACCCAGCGGCCGGTCAGCAGCGCGTACAGCGACCAGGCGGCGAGCGCCGTCATCAGCGGCTCGGTGTACGCCATCGTCTCGATGACCGCGTGCGGCAGCAGCCCCCACAGCAGCACGAGCAGCGTCCCGACGCGGCGCCCGTGCAGCCGCTCGCCGACCGCGTACAGCCCCCAGGCCGCGGCCGCCGACGAGACCCAGGCGACCAGCAGCCCCGCGTTGACCAGCCCGATCGGCAGAACGCTCGCCACGCCGCGCATGAGGCCCGGGAAGAGCGGGAAGAACGCCGTGTCGCTGAAGTGCTGCCCCGCCCAGCCGGCGGTCGGGTGGACCGTGTCGTACCCGCTGCGGGCGATGCCCGTGTACCAGGTGCCGTCCCAGGCCAGCCCCAGCGTGGTCCGCGGGTGGCGGCCGACCCGCCAGGCCCAGGCCGCCATCGTCAGCATCCCGGTCAGCCGCACGGCGGCGTACAGGCCGAGCGCCGGAGCCGCCCGGCGCAGCGCGCCGCGGACGCGCTCCCCCCTGCGGGACGCTCCCGCGCCGTCGGCCGGCTGCGGTTCCGGGGCTCGTACGGGCATGGCGGTGTCGGCGGACACGGCTCACCTCCGGTGCGGGGGCGGTTGCGAGTACGGGCCGGCGCCCCAGGGCGGCCGGGCCCGGCACCCCGACTCTGCGCGCCCGCCACCTGGTGCGCGACCGCTGTCCGCCGTCCGTAGGGCCCGTGCACCCGCTCGGACGCGGGGGCCGCGTGGCGGCGTGACATCGGGGGCGGCTTGTGCCGGGGGCCGTGTGGGGACGTGGGCCGCTTGTGCCGGGGCGGGCCCGGCGCGTACGCGACTCCGGTACGTACGAAGCCCCCGTCCGTACACAGCCCCCGGCCTCCGCCCCCGCCCGCTTATCGTGAGGGCAGCAGCGCTCGGCGGGCCGGGCTCCGGATGCCGGGCGGGACAGGACTGGGGAACGCCTCAACGACTCGGGAAAGCGGGACCGTATGGACATGAGGGGGCAGGCCGGCGCGCGCGGCGCGGTGGGCTCACAGCGGTGGAGCCCGGCGGAGCGGGTGCGGGCCATGGGCACGTCCGTCTTCACGGAGATGACGGAACTCGCGCGCGCCACCGGCGCGGTCAACCTCGGGCAGGGCGTGCCCGAGCTGGAGAGCCCCGGCGCGCTGCTGGAGGACGTGGCGCGGGCGGTGCTCGCGGGCAGCAACCAGTACCCGCCGGCCGTCGGCGCGCCCGCGCTGCGCGAGGCCGTCGCGGCGCACCAGTTGCGCCGGTACGGGCTCGAATACCGCGCGCAGGGCGAGGTGCTCGTCACCACCGGCGCCACCGAGGCGCTCGCCGCCGCCCTGCTCGCGCTCTGCGACCCCGGCGACGAGGTGATCGCCTTCGATCCCTGCTACGACGCGTACGCGGCGGACGCCCGGCTGGCCGGCGCCCGGCTCGTCGGCGTGCCGCTCGCCCCCGACGGGGACGGCTTCGTCCTCGACGCCGACGCCCTGCGCGCCGCCGTGACGCCCCGCACCCGCGTCCTGGTGCTGAACAGCCCGCACAACCCGACGGGCAAGGTGTTCACCGAGGCCGAGCTGGCGGCCGTCGCCGAGGTGTGCCGCGAGCACGACCTGATCGCCGTGACGGACGAGGTGTACGAGCACCTCGTGTACGACGACGGCGCCCGCCATCTGCCCCTCGCGTCGCTGCCCGGCATGCGGGAGCGGACCCTCGCGATCTCCTCGGCGGGCAAGACCTTCAACGTCACCGGCTGGAAGATCGGCTGGGTCTGCGGCCCGGCCCGCCTGGTCGGCGCGGTCGGGGCGGCGAAGCAGTTCCTCACGTACGCCTCGGGGACCCCCTACCAGGAGGCGCTGGCGCGGGCGCTCGGCTCGGTGGAGGAGTGGGCGGCCGGGCTGCGCGCCACCCTGCGGCACCACCGCGACCTGCTCGCCGAGGGCCTGGCGCAGGCGGGGCTGCGCCCGTTCCGCGCGGACGCGGGCTATTTCGTGCAGGCGGACGTACGGCCCTGGGGCCATGGCGACGGGGTGCGTTTCTGCCGCGAACTCCCGGAGCGGGCCGGGGTGGTGGCGATCCCGACCGCCGCCTTCTACGTGACCGAGGGCGCCCCCTCCCATCTGGTGCGCTTCTCCTTCTGCAAGCGCGAGGACGGCCTGCGCACGGCCGTGAAGCAGCTGGTCGCCGCCGCTCCCTGACGGCCCGTCATAGTCATCCGCCGGGAACCTCTGGTCTTGCTCAACTCTGCTTTGCCGTAAGGCGCTTGCGGGCAAAACCCCCGCAGGCACGAAGCGGGGGGGCCTCGCTTCGAAGCTTCGAAGCGGGAAGGAGTGAGGCGCTGATGGCGATCTTCATTGCGGCTCTGATCGCGATCGCCGGACTGACCCTGGTAGGAGTG
>NZ_JBHVHQ010001008.1:0-2899 GCF_042800135.1 Streptomyces sp. NPDC057654
GCATAGCCGCGTGCGTACGGCCGTACCGCACGGGTCGCGCACGTACGGCCGTACCGCTCATTCGCGTGTGTACGGCCGTACCCTGCGGGCGCCCCCGCTCGCTACTCTCTCGCCCCCGCGACCCCGACCCGGTCCTCCGTACCCGCCTCGGCCGCCTGGGCCGCCGGAGCCGTACGGGCCGGCGCGTGGGTCATGGGAGCCGCGCGCAGCGCCTGCTCCTTGGAGTACGCGCGCAGATAGCCGACCACCGTGTTCGTCACCGCCACCAGCGGCACCGCGACCACCGCGCCGCCGATGCCCGCGATCAGCGAGCCCGTCGCGACGGAGAGGACCACGGCCAGCGGGTGGACCCGCACCGCGCGGCCCAGGATGAAGGGCTGGAGGACATGGCCCTCGATCTGCTGCACGGCGAGGACCACCACGAGCACCATCGCCGCCGTGAACACCCCGTGCGTCACCAGTCCCACGATCACCGCGAGCGCGCCGGAGACGACCGCGCCCACCATCGGGATGAAGGCGAACAGGAAGATGAACACGGCCAGCGGCACCGCCATCGGCACGTCGAGGAAGTAGATCCCGATGCCGATGGCTATCGCGTCGATCAGCGCGACTATCACCGTGCCGCGCACATAGGCGGTGAGCGTCGCCCACGCGCGCGGGCCCGCGCCCGCGACGCCCTCACGGGCGGCGCCCGGCAGCAGCTTGAGCAGCCAGCCCCAGATCTTCGGCCCGTCGTAGAGCAGGAAGAGGGTGGAGAACATCGTCAGCAGGATGCCGGTGAACATCTGGATGACGACCTGGACGCCTTCGAGCCCGGCCGAGGTGATGTCCTTGGTGTTGGTGCCGATGGCCTTGCTCAGGTTGTCGGCGATGTTGTTGATCTGATCCTCGGTGACATGGAACGGGCTGTTGAGCAGCGAGTGCTTCAGATCCGTGATGCCGTGCTGCACCTTGGACGTCAGGTCGTCGATGTGCTCCGTCACCTGCCAGATGACGAACCAGGTGACGAGCCCCATGATGACGAAGCCGCCGATGAAGACGGCGGCGGTGGCGAGGCCGCGCGGCACGCCGCGCCGCTTCAGCCGCGCCACGGTCGGCTGGAGCATCGCGGTGATGAGCAGCCCGGCGACGAACGAGAGCACCACAAGCTGCACATCGCTGATGACCTTCATCAGCACCCACACCGCGCCCGCCAGCACCAGCAGCCGCCAGCCGACCTCGGCGGCCACCCGCATGCCCCAGGGGACGGCGGCGACCGGGTCCGGCCGGGGCGCCACCGCCGGGGCGTAGGCGGGCGGCGGGGGGACGTGTTCCGGTTCGTGCGGTTCGGCGTCGCCGTGCGGCGCGGCGTCGTCCGGGGCCGACCGGTCCCGGTCCTTCGACCACGCGAGGCCGCGTTTCGGCCGGGTCTCGTCGTCGGGTTCGCGGGACGGCTCGGCGGACGCGCCCGTACGGTCCGGCGCCGCGCCCTCCTCGGCCGGCGCGGAACCCGCGTGTTCACTCCCGTACGCGCGCTCGGCCCCGTACCCGGAGCCCTCCCGGTCGGGCGGACCCGGCTCGGCGTCCTCGGACGCCTCCCTGCGCTGCTGGTCCAACCGCTCGGCGAGCCGCGACAGACCGGCCCCCAAGCCGCCGACCCACTCTGGCAATCTGGACATTCTCTTCCTCTACCCCATCCCCGCGGCCATACGGGTCGACGTTACCCGTGACCTGGCCTCGGACACGGCAGGTGTCGCCCCTTAAGACACACATAAGCCCCCGACCGGTTGAGGTCGGGGGCGAAGTGATGGTGAGCGGAAGACCCTAGTAGTTGCCGTGGGCCTGCCAGTACGACCATGCGCCGCAGGGGCTGCCGAACTTGCCGTTCATGTAGCTCAGGCCCCACTTGATCTGCGTGGCCGGGTTGGTCTGCCAGTCGGCGCCCGCGGAGGCCATCTTGCCGGCGGGCAGCGCCTGCATGAGCCCGTACGCGCCGGAGGAGGGATTCGTCGCCTTGTAGTTCCAGGTGCTCTCGTTGTTCACGATGTTGCTGAAGCACTGGAACTGGTCGCCCGGCACGATCTGCTGGGCCATCGCCTTGATCTCGGAGATGGAGTAGGAGCTCTTGGCGGAGAGGTCGGCGAGGCCGTCGTGCTCGCCGGAGCGGCTGGCCTCCTTCTCCTTCTCCTCGTGCTCCTTCTTCGCCTTCTCCTCGGCGTCCTTCTTCGCCTTCGCGTCCGCGGCGTCCTTCTTGGCCTGCGCGTCCTTGGCCGCCTGCTTGCGGGCGGACTCCTCGACGGCCTTCTTGGCGTCGGAGGCAGCGGCCGCGGACTGGGTGTCCGCCTGCTGCGTCAGCGAAGCGGTCTGCGCCTGGACGCTCTGACCTGTGGGGATGTCCGCGAGGATGGTCGAATCGGCGGCGGTGGCCTCGACCGTGCCGGCCGTGCCCTGCTCACTGCCCGAGGCGACACCGACGACGGCGCCGACTGTGGTGACCGCGGTGGCGGACGCCACGGCGAATCCCCGGACCGAAATCCGGCTCACACGGTTTCCTTCCAGCATCGCCCGCATAGGTGACCGTGCGGACGCAATCGTGCCCCTGACGCTGGCCTCCGATTGGTCCCGGCCCCCGAAGAGCGGTGGGGCCGGCTGGTCACAGGAGGCACGGGCCCGGTGGGCCCTCCGGTGAAGGAGGTCCGCGTGGTGCTCGGGCGGCATACGGCGACGCTGTTCAGTTCTTGTGGGGTGACACCGCTGGGGGTGCCCGTGTGCCGTATGCGGGGCCTGACAGGACTGAGACTCTGCCGGAACTCAACGCTCCTAGGCAATTCCCGGTTGCGTGGGAAAGCTCACACCCCGTTTGCCGAGTCTGTTTGACGGAAAGGGCAGCGCAGCACGACGCCGCGCGGCTAAGCTCCTG
>NZ_JBHVHQ010001009.1:0-2887 GCF_042800135.1 Streptomyces sp. NPDC057654
CCCGCCGCGTAGTCGCGTGCCAGTTCCGGTATCTCGTCGAACCGGTAGACGCGCTGGTCGCCCACGTCGAGCATCCAGCCCGACCGCTCCTGGAATTCGAGGATCTCCTCGATGTCGTGGAAGCAGCAGGCATGGGTGTGGACGTGGATGTGGCGCTTGATGCATTCGTTGGCGCGTACGGTCTCCAGCCGCATGCCGTGCTTCCAGCCGACGGTGGTGAGCACCCCCTGCCGGCCGAGCGCCCGCAGGGTCGCGCGGTGCACGGGCGCGCCGATGTTGTCGATGACGACGGCGGCCCCGCGGCGCGCGCTGAGTTCGCCCACGATCCGCAGGAACGTCCGCTCGGACTGGCGGTAGCGCTGCCGGAATCCGGGATCGGCGGCCATCCGCTCCTCGTCGTGACAGAGGTCGGGGAAGAGCCTGCGGTCGACCGGGATCATGCCCTTGGCCTCGATCTCGGCGAGCCGCCGCGGGTTGCCGGAGGCCATGGCGGCCCGGAAGCCCGCGCGCTGGGCGAGTTCGAGTTCGGCGACGGCGACCCCGCCGCCCCAGCCGAAGGCGAGCGGCGGCGGGTCCGTGTGCGCCGGGTCCGTACGGACCTGGGAGCGCCAGCAGGCGTGGGCGACCTTCCAGTTGTCCCACGCCGTCCAGTACCGGCCGTAGGAGGCGGCCCACTGCTGGAGCGAGTAGCGGGTGTCCTTGGGCAGCGGCAGCAGCAGGTGTTCGCCGATCTTCGTGCGGCGGGCCAGGACGCCGGTGGTGCCGGGGGCGTCGTAGGCGTGCACGAGTTTGACGTAGCCGTCCTGGTCGGTACGGGCGAACGCCTGGATCAGGCACAGGTCGCCCTCCTTGACGCGGGTGACGGCCTTGCCGGGCCGCTCCACGCGTACGACCCCGAAGTTCCCGATGACCATGCGGTCCTCGCCGCGCTGGCGGCACACGTCGACCGGGGTGCGCTCCAGGGCGTGACTCATATTCGCTTCCCAGGAGCCGTAGAGCGGCGCCACCAGAACTTCGTTCTCGGTGATATCCGGGAAACTGAAATCCTCCCGGACGAGTTCTCCTGGACGGGGATCTCCGGATTCCGTGCCGGCGGGTCCCGCGTGCAATACCCATGCGTCGGTGGTGATCACCTGAGTAGACCCCTCGGTGAGTTCGGAATCTTCTGCTGCCGGGCCCTCTTCGGCCCTCGGCACAACGCTTGGAAATCTACGTTCGGAGGGTTCTGTCCGTCTTCCGTCGGCCTGATGAATTCACCGGGCACCACCAAAGGATGAGCGTTCATCCTTTGGTGGGAGCGGGGCCTCGCGCATCGGGTGCGGGGCGGCGCCCATGGCGTGGGCGCCGCCGTCGGCGTGCACGATCTCCCCCGTGACGGCGGGCAGCCAGTCGGAGAGCAGGGCGCAGACGACGCGGGCCACGGGCTCGGCGTCGGCGGGGTCCCAGCCCAGCGGCGCACGGCCGGGCCACGGCCCGCTCACGGCCTCCGCGCCGGGGATGGCCCGCGCGGCGGCGGTGTGCAGGGGGCCGGCCGCGACCAGGTTGACGCGCGTCCCCTGGCCGCCGAGGTCGCGGGCGAGATAGCGGCAGCAGCTCTCCAGCGCGGACTTGGCGACGCCCATCCAGTCGTACGCGGGCCAGGCGACGCGGCCGTCGAAGTCCAGGCCGACCACGGAGCCGCCGCCCGCCGCGGCCAGCAGCGGGGCGAGGCCGCGGCCGAGGGCGACGAACGAGTACGCCGAGACGTGCAGGGACGTGGCGACCTCCGGCCAGGGCGCGGCCAGGAAGCCGCCGCCGAGGATGTGCGGCGGCGCGAAGGCCGCCGCGTGCAGCACGCCGTCCAGCCGCCCCCACCGGGCGTCGAGGGCGTCGGCCACGGCGGCGATGTGGTCCTCGCGGGTCACGTCGAGCTCCAGCACGTCCGGCGGTCGCGGCAGCCGCCGGGCCACCCGTTCGGTGAGCCGCAGCCCGCGCCCGTAGCCGGTGAGTACGAGCGCGGCGCCCTCCTCCTGGGCGAGCCGCGCCACCCGCCACGCGATCGAGGACTCGGTCAGCACCCCGGTGACGAGTAGGCGCTTGTTCTCCAGCAGCATGGCTCGGCTCCTTCGGCCGTCACGGCCCTCGTCCGTCCTCGTCCGCTTCCGGCTCTCCAGAATTCACGCGCCGGAAGCGGGTGAATACGGCCGCACGTCCTCATTCTTTCGGAGGGGGCGTGCGGGGATTCCCGCTCCCGGTTCAGCAGCAGTGATGAGGATTTCGCGCGGCGGGGGCCGATACGGTGCGGGCACCGAGGTTTGTGGAGCGCGCCATGCCGGAGGGTGCCATGCCGAAGATCAAATACCTTTCCCCGGAGTATCTGGCGGAGTTGGAGAAACGCGGCGGCCGAATGCCCGAGAAGCCGGGGCTCGACCTGGAGATCCAGCACATCATCAGGGAGGCCCCTCAGGGCGGCGAGATCGCGTACTACTTCCGCATCCGCGACGGCCGTCTCGTGGAGGCCAGGCGCGGCATGCTGGAGCGGCCCATGTGCTCGCTGCGCATGGCGTACAGGACCAGCGTGAAGCTGACCACGCGGGAGATGAAGGCGCTCGTGGGCCTGGTCACCGGCAAGATCCGGCCGGGCGGCGACGTGGCGCGCCTGCGCTCGATGATCCCGTCGCTCCAGTCGCCGGAGTTCATCGCGCTGACGGACGAGGTGCACGCGATGACGGAGTACTGACGGCGTACCGGGCATGCCGCAGCCCCGTGCCCGTGACCATGCGTTCGTCGGGCACGGGGCACGGGGCTCGGGGCCGCCGCTGCTTGCCGCCGTTATTTCTCCAGCACCGTCGTCCGCGTCAGCGGCAGCCACGCTGTCTCGCGGAAGGAGAACAGCACCACCAGGGCC
>NZ_JBHVHQ010001010.1:0-2886 GCF_042800135.1 Streptomyces sp. NPDC057654
GCGTGTTCGAGGAGTGGCGGGAGTGGATCGACGCCTGCTACGCGGCCGAGACGGTCGAGGAGATCGTCGCGCGCCTCTCGGACACCGGGGTCGCGGCCGCCAAGGAGGCCGCCGAGCAGATCATGGGGAAGTCGCCGACCGCCCTGAAGGTGACCCTGCGCGCGCTGCGCGGCGCCCGCGCCCTGGGGGCGCTGCGACCGGTGCTCGACCAGGAGTTCCGCGTCTCGTGCGCGGCGTTCGGCGGGCCGGACCTTATCGAGGGCATCCGCGCCCAGGTGATCGACAAGGACCGGCGGCCGCGCTGGTCGCCGGCGACGCTGGAGGCGGTCACCGAGGAGGACGTGGCCCGGTTCTTCGCGCCGCTCGGCGACGGCGAACTCGGGCTCGGGCTCGGGCTCGGGCTCGGTCCCGGTCCGGCCCCAGAAGCAGACAACACCGTCGAAGGGACGCACAGCCGATGAGCGACTACGAGACCATCCTGCTCGACCGCGAGGGCCGCGTCGGCGTCATCACCCTCAACCGGCCCGAGGCGCTGAACGCCCTCAACCTGCGGCTCATGGAGGAGGTCATCGACGCCGCGACCGCCCTCGACCGCGACCCGGACATCGGGTGCGTCGTGATCACCGGGTCGCGGAAGGCGTTCGCGGCCGGCGCCGACATCAAGGAGATGCGGCCCAACGACTATATGGACGTCTATCTCAGCGACTGGTTCGCGGCCTGGGACCGGCTGGGGCAGCTCCGCAAGCCGACGGTCGCCGCGGTGTCGGGGTACGCGCTGGGCGGCGGCTGCGAGCTGGCGATGCTCTGCGACATCCTGCTGGCCGCCGACACCGCCCGGTTCGGCCAGCCCGAGATCAAGCTGGGCGTCATCCCCGGCATCGGCGGGTCGCAGCGGCTGACCCGCGCCGTCGGCAAGGCCAAGGCGATGGAGCTGTGCCTGACCGGCCGGACGATGGACGCGGACGAGGCCGAGCGGGCGGGGCTGGTCTCGCGGGTGGTCCCCGCGGACGAGCTGCGCACCGAGGCGCTCGCCACGGCGGCGGCCGTCGCCGAGATGTCCGCGCCCGTCACCATGATGGTCAAGGAGAGCGTGAACCGGGCCTTCGAGACCACCCTCGCCGAGGGCGTGCGGTTCGAACGCCGCCTGTTCCACGCGACGTTCGCGACCGCCGACCAGAAGGAGGGCATGGCCGCGTTCATGGAGAAGCGCCCGCCGTCCTTCAAGCACCGCTGACACCGGACGACCGGACGACCGGAGGTCGGGAATCGAGGTCAGCAGGGGCGCCGCCAGGCGTCCAGCTTCAGCCGCTTCTGCATGGAGCTGAGCCCCAGCCGCTTGGTCTTCGCGCAGAACTCGCCCGGCTCCAGCTTGTATTCGACGTGGAAGACGGCTTTGCCGTGCTCGATGAACGGCCGCAGTTCCGCGCACTCGCCGAACTGCGCGCACTCCTCGTTCACGGCGAAGTCGAAGTCGCCGACCAGCTGCGGGATCTGGTCGAGGTCGTTCTTGAGCCCGACGGAGAGGCCGCGGTCGTGGGCGAGCTTCGCGATCATGCGGTTGTAGGCGAGCTGCTGGGCGGCGGTGACGGTGAATCCGGTGCGGTTGCGGTACGCCTCGGTGAGGTCGGGCTCCACCGCGTCGAACCCCTTCTTGCGGCACATGTCCATGCGGGCTGCCATGACGGGCCGGAGCTTGTCGGGTCGGCGGATGTCCAGCCACCGCTCGCCGCCCCAGCCGTTGTTGGAGCCGAGCAGCTTCTTGGGGAACTTGCCGTGGTCGGGCCGGAAGCTCTCCCAGGCGCCGACGTTGAGGTAGCAGATGACCTTGGCGCCGCGGGCGTGCAGGGCGGCGACGGTCCGCGCGCTGTTCTCGAAGCCGTCGATGTCGTAGACGGGGACGCGTACGGAAGTGTCGACGCGCCCGTCGAGCTGCCACTGCCAGGCGGTGCCGGGCTTGGGCTGCCAGCGGCTCCTGGCGGGCGCGGACTCGTGCGAGGCGGGCAGGCCGGTCTGGGCGCAGCCCGCCAGGACCAGGGCGAGCAGGACGAGCAGCGCCGCGCGGGCGCGTCGCATGGTCACCAGTGTTCCTTTCGCGTGGCGGTCGCGGGCGGCGCGGTCTGCCAGGGGTTGGCGCCCGCTCCGGGCACCGCGTAGTGCACGGCGGCGCCGCGCCGTTCGGCGGTGCGGGCCACGTCGTCGGCGCGGCCGTGCGGCACGGCGTAGACGAGGTGGCAGAAGCGCCGCGGCGGGTGGCCGTGTGCCCAGGCGGGCACTTCGGCGCGCTGGTAGGTGGCCCAGTCGCCCTCGAAGGTGACGAGGAGGTCGGCGATCTCGGCGTAGCCCGGGTCGGGGTACGTGCCGGGGTTGAGCACGGTGCGGCGCGCGCCCAGCAGCCGGGCGGCGGCGGCGAGCCGGCGGTAGCGGGGCACCAGCGCGGCCTGCGCCGCGGTCTGGTCGAGGAAGACCCCGTCGACGCCGTACCACTTGCGGTGGCGGCGGATGTCGGCGACGACGGCGCGCAGCGGGCGGCGGCCGTATCCGGTGTCGACGTAGCCGAGGAGCGGCACGCCCGCGCAGCGCAGCCGGGTGGCGGCGACGGCGAAGGCGGGGTCGGGCCGGGTGCCGGGGCCGTCGGCGGCGTTGAGGATCACGCCGTCGAGCCGGGTCGCGGCCCGGACCAGCGCGGTCCACGCCTGGGGGTCGACGGCCGGGTGGACGTACAGCGGTACGAGCAGCCGCCGGCCCGTATCGCACGCGGGCCCCGTCATCGCGCGGGCTCCGCGCTGCGGGTGTGCGCCGCCCAGAGGTCGGCGAGGGAGTCGTCGAGGGTGTGCCGGGGCGCCCAGTCGAGGGCGGCCCGCGCGGTGGAGATGTCGGCCTGCTGCC
>NZ_JBHVHQ010001011.1:0-2876 GCF_042800135.1 Streptomyces sp. NPDC057654
CACCGCCACCGAGCCGATGATCCGGTGCCCCGCCTGCTCGGACGCGCCGACGACCACGGCGTCCGCCGTCAGGTCGTCGGCCGCCTGCACCAGCCCGGTGTACGGGTCGCCACGGAAGGTATGGAACTCCCAGCGCACGTTCCATATGCCGCGCAGCCGCTCCGTCGAAGCGCGGATCTCCGCCATCAGCTCCTCCGCGACCTCCTCCGTGGTCTCCACGACCGCCGCGCCCAGCGCCGCGCCCGAGGCGAGCACGGGCTGTACGTACACGATCGCGAGCAGCGCGTTCTGCCGCCGGGCGAGGCCCGAGGCGTAGGCGGCGGCGCGCCAGGAGGAATCGGAGCCGTCCACCCCGGCGACGATCACCTTCGGCCCGTCGGTGCCGCGCTCGAACGTGCCGCGCGCGCACTCCCCGGGCCTCCGGTCCGTGTCGTCGCCGGTTTCGTCGTGCTGGTCCTTCTCGTCTTTCACTGACCTTCGCCTCGCGTCATCCTCGATACGGCCCCGGGGAAGAGGCTAGCGGCCCCGACGTGCTCATGATCACTTGCCCCCGGGGCCGGCGCCGGGCGAGGGCGCCGGAACCGGAACCGGCACCGCCAGGCAGAGCGCGAAGCGGTCCGCGTGATCGGTCCACCAGTGCGTGAGCTCCATCCCCGCCGCCGCCAGCTCGGCCCGTACGCCCGCCCGGCGGAACTTCGCCGACACCTCCGTCCGCAGCTCCTCGCCCGCCTCGAAGGCCACCGCGAGATCGAGCGCGGGGATCTTGACGGTGACGGCCGAACGGGCCCGCAGCCGCATCTCGATCCACTCGTGCTCCGGGTCCCAGAACGCGACATGGTCGAAGCCGCCGGGGTCGAAGTCCGCGCCCAGCTCGCGGTCGATCACGGTCAGGACGTTCTTGTTGAAGGCCGCGGTGACGCCCTCCGGGTCGTCGTACGCGCGGACGAGCACCCGCTCGTCCTTGACCAGGTCCGTGCCGAGCAGCAGCGCGTCGCCGGGCTCCAGCGCGGCCCGTACGGACGCCAGGAACACCGCCCGCTCGGGCGGCAGCAGATTGCCGATGGTGGAGCCGAGGAACGCGAGCAGCCGCGGCCCCGGCGTCGCGGGCAGTGCGAGCCCCTGCTGGAAGTCGGCGACCAGGGCGTGCACGGACAGCCCCGGATGGTCCGCGAGCAGCGCGCGGGCGGCGCCGTCGAGCGCGCTCTCGCTGACGTCCACCGGTACATAGTGGTCCAGTGCGGTCAGCGCCCGGATCAGGTGGCGGGTCTTCTCCGAGGAGCCGGAGCCCAGCTCGACGAGGGTGCGGGCGCCGGTCGCGGCGGCGATGTCGGCGGCGCGGACGAGGAGGATCTCCCGTTCGGCGCGGGTCGGGTAGTACGCGGGCAGCCGGGTGATCTGGTCGAACAGCTCGCTGCCGCGCGCGTCGTAGAACCACTTCGGCGGGAGCTGCTTGGGCTCGCGGGTCAGCCCGGCGGCGACGTCGGCGCGCAGGGCGGCGGCGGTGGCGTCGGCGGGCAGGGCGCGGGTCAGGGCGAAGGGGCTCACGGGCAGGGCTCCTTGAGCGGGGTCAGCAGGACGTCGGTGCGGGAGGCGGTGAGCAGGGTGCGGTCCGGCACCTCGTGCCAGCGCGGATCGTCGTCGTACGGCTCGGAGGCGACGACCACCCGGCGGTGCGGCTCCTCGGCCGCCGGTTCGACGGCCGTGGCCAGGTACCAGAGCGTGTCCCCCCACGCCGTAGCCGTAATGGTCTCGCCATCGGTGAGCAGCAGGTTCAGGCGCGAGCCGGGGGCTGCCGCGGCGAGTGCTGTGACCGTGTCCGTCAGGGCCTCGGCGGCGGTGTCACCGGCGCCGAGCCGGTGCCGTACGAGCGCCCAGACGAACGCGGAGTCGCAGCGCGCCGCCAGGTCCAGCAGTTCGGCGGCGGGGAGTCCCGCCGCGAGCCGCGCGGCGGAGCCGGGCCAGCCGAGGAGCGCGCCGTTGTGGCTGAACAGCCACGGCCCGTCCGCGAACGGAGCGACCGCCGCCTCCCCGTCGGCCCCCGCCTCGGTCGCGTCCCGTACGGCGCCGAGCAGCGCCCCGCTCCGTACGACCCGCGCCAGGTCCATGACCGACAGGTCCGCCCAGATCGGCCCGGATCTGCGGTACCGCGCGGGAACCGCGTCCCCGGGCGCGTACCAGCCGATCCCGAAACCGTCCGCGTTCACGGTCCCGTACCGCTGCCGGCGTGGGGCCCACGACTGCCGGAAGAGCGAGTGCGCGGGCCGCGTCAGCACCTCTGCGAGCGCGATGTCCGGTCCCACATAAGCCAGGTGACGGCACATCAGACGGCCTCCGCGTCGCGAGCAGTGCGGAACCCCGAGAAGATCTGCCGGCGCACCGGCAGATCCCAGTTGCGGAACGTGCCGCGGCAGGCCACCGCGTCGACGCCGAAGGAGCCGCCGCGCAGCACCTTGTGGGAGCCGCCGAAGAACACTTCCGAATACTCGCGGTAGGGGAAGGCCCGGAACCCGGGATAGGGCAGGAAGTCGCTGGACGTCCACTCCCAGACGTCCCCTATCAACTGCCGTACACCCAAAGGTGATTGTCCCGCCTCGTACGCGCCGAGGGGTGCGGGGCGCAGATGCCGCTGCCCGAGGTTCGCGTGCTCGGGGCCCGGATCGGCGTCGCCCCACGGATAGCGGCGGGAACCGCCGGTGACCGGATCGTGGCGGGCCGCCTTCTCCCACTCGGCCTCCGTGGGCAGCCGCCGCCCCGCCCACCGGGCGTACGCGTCGGCCTCGTACCAGCTCACATGCAGCACCGGCTCGTCCGGCGGTACGGGCTCCACGACCCCGAACCGCCGCCGCACCCAGCCGGTCCCCTCGCGCCGCCAGAAC
>NZ_JBHVHQ010001012.1:0-2871 GCF_042800135.1 Streptomyces sp. NPDC057654
CCCCGGCCCCGGCTCGTACGGCCCCAACGGGGCTCACGTGGAACGCCGGCCCGCCGCCCAGGCGATTGGCGGGGGTCACACGACCGCCCACTATCGCGGCAGCGCCCCTCGGCCTAGTTTGGGATCATGTTCGCTGCCTATGCCGCCCGGATCGACCGTGACCAGCCGCTGAACGGCCTTGAGACAGGGGAGCGGCCCGAGCCCGCCGCCGGGGCCCGCGCGGGGTGGACGGTCGTCGATGTGAAGGCCGCCTCCCTCAACCACCACGACCTGTGGTCGCTGCGCGGCGTGGGGCTGGGCGAGGAGTCGCTGCCCATGATCCTCGGCTGCGACGCCGCCGGGACCGACGCGGACGGCAACGAGGTCGTCGTCCACTCGGTGATCGGTCAGACGGGCCACGGGGTGGGCCCGGACGAGCGGCGTTCGATCCTCACCGAGCGCTATCAGGGGACGTTCGCCGAGCGCGTGGCCGTACCGGCGTGGAATGTGCTGCCCAAGCCCCCGGAGCTGTCCTTCGAGGAGGCGGCCTGCCTGCCCACGGCGTGGCTGACGGCGTACCGGATGCTGTTCACGAACGCGGGCGTACGGCCGGGGGACAGCGTGCTCGTACAGGGCGCGGGCGGCGGGGTGGCGACGGCCGCGATCGTGCTGGGGGCGGCGGCCGGGCTGCGGATCTTCGCGACCAGCAGGGACGAGGGCAAGCGCAAGCGCGCGGTGGAGCTGGGCGCCGAGGGCGCGTACGAGCCGGGCGAGCGGCTGCCGCGCCGCGTGGACGCGGTGATCGAGACGGTCGGCGCGGCGACCTGGTCGCACTCGGTGAAGTCGCTCAGGCCGGGCGGCACCCTCGTCGTCTCGGGCGCGACGAGCGGCCCGAACCCGGAGGCCGCCGAGCTGAACCGGATCTTCTTCCTGGAGCTGAGGATCGTCGGTTCGACGATGGGCTCCAAGGAGGAGCTGGGGGAGCTGTTGAGCTTCTGCGCGGCGAAGGGCGTACGGCCGGTGATCGACTCGGTGCTGCCGCTGGACCGGGCGCGGGAGGGGTTCGAGAAGATGGCGGGCGGCGATCTTTTCGGGAAGGTCGTGCTGACGGTCTGACGGTCTGAGGGTACGAGGTGCGTACGGCCCGTAACAGGCGTGTGGTGTCTTACCGTCCGTAGCCCCCACTACGGCCTGTTACCGTTGATTACGGCCGTACCTGCCGTACCCCGCTTGAATGGGATAATCCGGCATCAAATAGGGTGATCGGCCCTAGTGGTCGCAGCGGCCGAGGGACTTCAGTCCTACCCGAAAGTGGCTTTCGTCCGCGAAAGCCACCGGGGATGAACCAGGTATCACTGGGTAGTTGCGCTAGGAACCTGTCCCCGACCGAAAGCCGCCCGTGCCTGTTCAGCAAGAACTCGAAGCCCCGGCCGTAACCCGGCACCGCCCCCTCGTGCGCGCTGCCGCGCGCCGCTCGAACCCTCCGCTGCGCCGCACGGACATCACGGTCACGGACGAGACGGCGGTCAAGCGGGCGGTCAAGGCCGCGGCGCTGGGCAACGCCATGGAGTGGTTCGACTTCGGGATCTACAGCTATCTCGCGGTCACCATCGGAAAGGTGTTCTTCCCGTCGGGGAACGACACGGCGCAGCTGCTGTCCTCGTTCGCGACGTTCGCGGCGGCGTTCCTGGTCCGCCCGCTGGGCGGCATGGTCTTCGGGCCGCTCGGGGACCGGATCGGCCGCAAGAAGGTGCTCTCGCTCACCATGATCATGATGGCGTCGAGCACGCTCGCCATCGGACTGATCCCCGGCTACCAGTCGATCCACTTCTGGGCGCCGGTCCTGCTGATCGTCTTCCGGATGCTCCAGGGCTTCTCGACGGGCGGCGAGTACGGCGGCGCGTCCACCTTCATCGCGGAGTACGCGCCGGACCGGCGCCGCGGCTTCTTCGGCAGCTTCCTGGAGTTCGGCACCCTGATCGGCTACACGGCCGCCGCCGGGCTCATCACGGTCCTGACGGTGACGCTCTCCGACGCGTCGATGGAGTCCTGGGGCTGGCGCATCCCGTTCCTCGTCGCGGGCCCGATCGGCCTGGTCGGCCTGTACATGCGGCTCAAGCTCGACGAGACGCCGGCGTTCCAGAAGCTGGAGGCGGAGGGGGCGCTGGAGAAGCGGGAGAGCACCCCGTTCCGGCAGATACTGACGACGCAGTGGCGGCCGATGGTGCTGTGCATCGCGCTGGTCGCGGCGTTCAACGTCACCGACTACATGCTGCTGTCGTACATGCCGACCTATCTGTCGAACAGCATCGGCTACGACTCCACCGACGCCCTCGTATCGATCATCATCGTGATGCTGGTGCTGATGGCGGCGATCACCTTCGTCGGACGCCTCTCCGACCGCATCGGCCGCAAACCGGTCATGATGGCCGGTTCGCTCGGCTTCCTGGTGCTGTCCGTGCCCTGCTTCCTGCTGATCAAGATGGGCACGGTCGTCTCGGTCTTCGCGGGCCTGCTGATCCTGGGCCTGTGCCTGCTGCCGTACGTCAGCGTGATGTCGTCCTCGCTGCCCGCGCTCTTCCCCACGGACGTGCGCTACGGCTCGCTGTCGATCGCCTTCAACATCTCCGTCTCGCTCTTCGGCGGCACGACCCCGCTCGTCGTCGAGGGCCTCGTCAGCGGCACCGGCAACGACATGATGCCCGCGTACTACACGATGCTCGCCGCCCTCGTCGGCGTCATCGCGGTCGTCACCATGAAGGAGACGGCCCGCCGGCCGCTGCCGGGGTCGCCGCCGTCGGTCTCCACACCGGAGGAGGCCGCGGAACTGGTGGCTTCCTCGCGGGCGTAGCCCCTCTGCCCGACACCGCCTGTGGGCCCGTACGCATAACG
>NZ_JBHVHQ010001013.1:0-2860 GCF_042800135.1 Streptomyces sp. NPDC057654
GGCTCACTCAGCCCAGGCGGCGCACCAGCGAGCGGTACTCGTCCCACAGCTCCTTGGGCGTGTGGTCGCCGAAGGTGTTGAGGTGCTCGGGGATGAGCGCGGCCTCCTCGCGCCAGACGTCGTTGTCGACGCTGAGCAGGAAGTCCAGCTCGTCGGCGCCGAGGTCGAGGCCGTCGGTGTCGAGGGCGTCCGGCGTCGGGAGCACGCCGATCGGGGTCTCGACGCCCTCGGCCTTGCCCTCCAGGCGCTCCACGATCCACTTCAGGACGCGGCCGTTCTCGCCGAAGCCGGGCCAGACGAACGTGCCCGCCTCGTTCTTGCGGAACCAGTTCACGTAGTAGATCTTCGGGAGCTTCGACGCGTCCGGCTTGTCGGCGCCGACCTTGAGCCAGTGGCCCATGTAGTCGCCCATGTTGTAGCCGCAGAACGGCAGCATCGCGAACGGGTCCCGGCGCAGCTCGCCGACCTTGCCCTCGGCCGCGGCGGTCTTCTCGCTCGCCACGTTCGCGCCGAGGAAGACGCCGTGCTGCCAGTCGAAGGACTCGGTGACCAGCGGCACGGCCGAGGCGCGGCGTCCGCCGAAGAGGATCGCCGAGATCGGCACGCCCTTGGGGTCCTCCCACTCGGGCGCGATGATCGGGCACTGGCCGGCCGGGACGGTGAACCGGGCGTTGGGGTGCGCCGCCGGAGTCTCCGACTCGGGCGTCCAGTCGTTGCCCTTCCAGTCGGTCAGGTGCGCGGGCTGCTCCTCGGTCATGCCCTCCCACCACACGTCGCCGTCGTCGGTGAGCGCGACGTTGGTGAAGACGGAGTTGCCCCACATGGTCTTCATGGCGTTGGCGTTGGTGTGCTCGCCGGTGCCGGGCGCGACGCCGAAGAACCCGGCCTCCGGGTTGATCGCGTAGAGCCGGCCGTCCTCGCCGAACCGCATCCAGGCGATGTCGTCGCCGATGGTCTCCACCGTCCAGCCGGAGATCGTCGGCTCCAGCATGGCGAGGTTGGTCTTGCCGCAGGCGCTCGGGAACGCGGCCGCGACGTACTTCGACTCGCCCTGCGGCGGCGTCAGCTTGAGGATCAGCATGTGCTCGGCGAGCCAGCCCTCGTCGCGCGCCATGACGGAGGCGATGCGCAGCGCGTAGCACTTCTTGCCGAGCAGGGCGTTGCCGCCGTAGCCGGAGCCGTACGACCAGATCTCGCGGGCCTCGGGGAAGTGCGAGATGTACTTGGTGGAGTTGCAGGGCCACGGGACGTCGGCCTCGCCCTCGGCGAGCGGGGCGCCGAGGGTGTGGACGGCCTTCACGAAGAAGCCGTCGTCGCCGAGCTCGTCCAGGACGGCCTGGCCCATCCGGGTCATGGTGCGCATGGAGACGGCCACGTACGCGGAGTCGGTGATCTCCACGCCGAGGGCCGAGAGCGGCGAGCCGAGCGGGCCCATGCAGAACGGGACGACGTACAGGGTCCGGCCGCGCATCGAGCCGCGGAAGATGCCCTTCTCCCCCGTGAAGATGTCACGCATCTCCGCCGGGGCCTTCCAGTGGTTGGTCGGCCCCGCGTCCTCCTCCTTCTCGGAGCAGATGAACGTACGGTCCTCGACGCGGGCGACGTCCGAGGGGTCGGATGCGGCGTAGTACGAGTTCGGGCGCTTGATCGGGTCGAGCTTCTGGAACGTGCCCCTCGCGACGAGCTCCTCGCACAGGCGCTCGTACTCGGCCTCGGAGCCGTCGCACCAGACGATCCGGTCCGGCTCGGTGAGGTCGGCGATCTCATGGACCCAGGAGAGGAGCTCCTGGTGGTTGGTGGGGGTGCTGGGAGCCGCATTGCTGCGCGCCACGATCGCTCCGTCCCGCCGGAAACCGCGCTGCTCCGGCGTCAGAAGTTGAGGGTTGAAGCAGACCCTTGCCGCACACATGTCCGCAAGATGTCCGCATTTGGCGTTAGTTGCCCCGTGGGGGCCGCGACCCGGACGCTTCGTGACCGCTCATCCGGTGCCGACCGCACTCATTTGATCATCCGACCAGGAATGCCGTCTGTCCAGGGGGCGCACTCGTGACCATCGCCACGCGGAACTGACCCGTAACCTACGGTGCCGTAGCTAGCATGGGCCGCATGACCTCCGCCGCTCCCGACGCCGCCGCCGTCCCCTTCCCGGGAGAACCCGCGACCCCGTTTCCGGGAGAACCCGCGAGCCCGTCGTCCACCGCCAAGCCGAGGCTGCGCGGCTGGCTGCACGCCGGAATGTTCCCGGCGGTCCTCTTCGCCGGGGTCGCGCTGACCGCGCTGGCCGACAGCACGCGCGGCCGCGTCGCGTGCGCGATCTTCACGCTCACCGCCTGCCTGCTGTTCGGCGTGAGCGCCCTCTACCACCGCGGCAACTGGAGTCCGCGCATGGACGCGGTGCTCCGCCGGATGGACCACGCCAATATCTTCCTGATCATCGCGGGCACCTATACGCCGCTGACCATGCTGCTGGTCCCCGGCACCCGCGGGCAGGCGCTGCTCTGGGCCGTCTGGGGGGCGGCGCTGGCGGGCATCGCCTTCCGCGTCTTCTGGATCGGCGCCCCGCGCTGGCTCTACACCCCCTGCTACATCGCGATGGGCTGGGCCGCCGTCTTCTTCCTGCCGGACTTCCTCCAGGCGGGCGGGATCGCGGTGCTCGTCTGCGTGATCGTCGGCGGGCTGCTCTACAGCGCGGGCGGGGTGATCTACGGGATCAAGCGCCCCAACCCGTCGCCGCGCTGGTTCGGCTTCCACGAGGTCTTCCACTCGCTGACGCTGGCAGCGTTCGTCGTGCACTACGTCGGCATCTCGCTGGTGGCCTATACGCACGCGTAGCGCCCGTTCCCCAGCCCTCTCCAGTGGC
>NZ_JBHVHQ010001014.1:0-2858 GCF_042800135.1 Streptomyces sp. NPDC057654
GCTGAAGTCGATGCACGAGAACCTGGACGTCTTCGAGGGGGCGTGCGGCGGCGAGTAGCGGCGGTGGCCGGGCCGGTAGGTGATCCGGCCGAGAGGCGGTCGCCAAACCGTTTCGCGGTGCGGTCCGGCGGCTCGGTACGATTCACGTGCGCAGCGCCCGCTGCCGCAGACCAATGTGTCAGGAGCTACCGGTGTCAGACGTCCGTGTGATCATCAAACGCGATTCCGCCGAACCGGAAGAGCGAGTGGTCACGACGGGCACGACGGCCGCCGCGCTCTTCGAGGGCGAGCGCACGGTCGTCGCCGCCCGCGTGGCCGGGGAGCTCAAGGACCTCGCGTACGGCCTCGCCGACGGCGACGAGGTCGAGCCCGTCGAGATCTCCAGCGAGGACGGCCTGAACATCCTGCGCCACTCGGCGGCGCACGTCATGGCACAGGCCGTGCAGGACCTCTTCCCGGACGCCAAGCTCGGCATCGGCCCGCCCGTCAAGGACGGCTTCTACTACGACTTCGACGTCGAGACCCCGTTCACCCCGGACGATCTCAAGCGCGTCGAGAAGAAGATGCAGGAGATCCAGAAGCGCGGCCAGCGCTTCGCGCGCCGGGTGACCACCGACGAGGACGCGCGCGAGGAGCTCGCGGACGAGCCGTACAAGCTGGAGCTCATCGGTCTCAAGGGCTCGGCCGCGGCGGTCGAGGGCGCCGACGGCGCGGACGTGGAGGTCGGCGCAGGCGAGCTGACCATCTACGACAACCTCGACGCCAAGACCGGCGAGCTGTGCTGGAAGGACCTGTGCCGCGGCCCGCACCTGCCGACGACCCGGAACATCCCGGCGTTCAAGCTCATGCGCAGCGCCGCCGCCTACTGGCGGGGCAGCGAGAAGAACAAGCAGCTCCAGCGGATCTACGGCACCGCCTGGCCGTCGAAGGACGAGCTGAAGGCGCACCTCGAATTCCTCGCCGAGGCCGAGAAGCGCGACCACCGCAAGCTCGGCTCCGAGCTGGACCTCTTCTCCATCCCGGACGAGATCGGCTCGGGCCTCGCCGTCTTCCACCCCAAGGGCGGCGTCATCCGCCGGGCGATGGAGGACTACAGCCGCAAGCGGCACGAGGAGGCGGACTACGAGTTCGTCTACACGCCGCACGCGACGAAGGGCAAGCTCTTCGAGAAGAGCGGCCACCTGGACTGGTACGCCGACGGCATGTACCCGCCCATGCAGCTCGACGAGGGCACGGACTACTACCTCAAGCCCATGAACTGCCCGATGCACAACCTGATCTTCGACGCGCGGGGGCGGTCCTACCGCGAGCTGCCGCTGCGGCTGTTCGAGTTCGGGACGGTGTACCGGTACGAGAAGTCCGGCGTCGTGCACGGCCTGACCCGCGCCCGCGGCTTCACCCAGGACGACGCGCACATCTACTGCACCAAGGAGCAGATGGCGGACGAGCTCGACTCGCTGCTCACCTTCGTGCTGAACCTGCTGCGCGACTACGGCCTGGAGGACTTCTACCTGGAGCTGTCCACCAAGGACCCGGAGAAGTTCATCGGCTCGGACGAGAACTGGGCGGAGGCCACCGAGACGCTGCGCAAGGCGGCCGGCAAGCAGGGCCTGGAGCTCGTCATGGACCCGGGCGGCGCGGCCTTCTACGGGCCGAAGATCTCGGTCCAGGCACGCGACGCCATCGGCCGTACGTGGCAGATGTCGACCATCCAGGTCGATTTCAACCTGCCCGACCGCTTCGACCTGGAGTACACCGCGCCGGACGGCTCCAAGCAGCGCCCGGTCATGATCCACCGGGCCCTGTTCGGCTCGATCGAGCGGTTCTTCGCGGTGCTCCTGGAGCACTACGCGGGCGCGTTCCCGGCGTGGCTGGCCCCGGTGCAGGCCACCGGCATCCCGATCGGCGACGCGCACGTCCCCTACCTCCAGGAGTTCGCCGCCCGGGCGAAGGCCAAGGGGCTGCGCGTCGAGGTGGACGCCTCCTCGGACCGGATGCAGAAGAAAATCAGGAACGCGCAGAAGAGCAAGGTCCCGTTCATGATCATCGCTGGTGACGAGGACGTCGCGAACGGCGCGGTCTCCTTCCGCTACCGCGACGGCTCGCAGAAGAACGGCGTACCCGTCGACGAGGCCCTCGCCGAGATCGTCAAGGCCGTCGAGGACCGCGTACAGGTCTGAGACCCGCCATGGCGGACCGGCGTCGCCCCGGAGTGGTCCACGACCGCCCCGGGGCGACGCCGCGTTCGGGCGAAGCCATATGCTGCACACCATGACGAGCGAGCCGGAACAGCAGATCGGAGTGGGGACGCAGGACGCCTTCCAGCGACTGTGGACGCCCCACCGGATGGCGTACATCCAGGGCGAGAACAAGCCGACCGGGCCCGGAGCCGAGGACGGCTGTCCGTTCTGTACGATCCCCTCGAAATCCGATGAGGACGGGCTCGTCATCGCGCGGGGCTCCCATGTCTACGCGGTGCTCAACCTCTACCCGTACAACGGCGGCCACCTCATGGTCGTCCCGTTCCGCCACGTCGCCGACTACACGGAGCTGGACGCCGCCGAGACCGCCGAGCTGGCCGAGTTCACCAAGCGGGCGATGACCGCGCTGCGGGCCGCCTCCGGCGCGCACGGCTTCAACATCGGCATGAACCAGGGCGCCACCGCCGGCGCCGGCATCGCCGCCCATCTGCACCAGCACGTCGTGCCGCGCTGGGGCGGCGACACCAACTTCATGCCGGTCGTCGGCAGCACCAAGGTGCTGCCGCAACTCCTCGCCGACACCCGCCAGATGCTCGCGGACGCCTGGCCGGCCGCCTGAGCGCTCCGCCGGCCGCGTCCTCCGGACTCGCCCGGACC
>NZ_JBHVHQ010001015.1:0-2838 GCF_042800135.1 Streptomyces sp. NPDC057654
GCCCCGTTCCCGGTCTCGGCCTCGTTCCGGGGCGCTCTGCGGCGACGGCCCGTGCCGGGCGCGGCGGGCGCCGTCGGCTGCGGGGCGTCCGCCGCTTTTGAGCGCCCCGCGCCGGAGCCGCGCGCGCTGTGTTTACCCACGGGGCGCCCCGCCCCCTCCCGTGCCGCGGGCGTGCCGCGCATCGACGTCGTCCAGCAGTTCCTCGAAGGCCCGCGCCACTGTCTCCGGCTCCTCCATCATCGCGACGTGTCCCGCTTCGACGAGCTCCAGCAGCCGCGAGTCCCGGAAGGACCGGCCGGCCCGGCGCGCCATACGGAAACCGACCAATTGGTCCCGCATGCCGTAAACGAGCAGAGTGGGCGCGAGGACTCGCTCCGCCTGCCGCCAGAGGGAATGCTGCCCGCCGAGGGTATAGGCGTCGACGATGCCACGCGCCGAACGCATCATCACGTCCCAGAAGTAAGGGAGCCCGAGCCGCCGCTCGTATTCGGCCACGGCGTCCTCGAAGGTCTCCGCCGACACGCGCCGCGGGTCGCCGTAGCAGAGCGCGAGCACCTCGCGGGTGTGCCGCTCCGGACTCCAGCCCTTGGTGGCGCGGATGAAGAGCGGCATGATCCCCGGCACGGCCAGTATCGCCGTGGGCACGGCGGTGCGCTGCGGGCGCAGCTCGGGCAGCGCGGGCGAGATGAGCGTGGCCGTACGGACCAGGTCCGGCCGTACCGCGGCGACGCGGGTGGCGACGGCGCCGCCCAGCGAGTTCCCGAACAGGTGCACCGGGCCGCGCTCGCTCGCGTCGAGATAGCGGATGACGGCCCGCGCGTGTGCGGTGATGGAGTAGTCGCCGTCGTCGGGCGGCGGGGAGTGGCCGAACCCCGGCAGGTCGAGGGCCTCGCCGTCCACCCGGTGCGCGAGCCGCGCCATCAGGTCGGACCAGTTCATCGACGAGCCGCCGAGCCCGTGCACGTACAGGGCGGGCGCCAGCCCCTCGGCCAGCGGCGGCCGGGAGCGGACGGCCAGGCTGAGGCCGGGCAGGGTCACGGTCCGCAGCGCCTCCCCCGCGCCGCTTCGGATCGAGCCCCCGGGCGGCACCGTGGGGACAGTGCGGGCATCCGGCGACTCGGTCGAAGACATGCGGGCAATGTTACGAGACGATCACGCCGCAAGCTCGTGTGTCCGCCGTCACAGATCGCGTGGCGGGCCGGACCCGCCTCTCCTAGGCTCGGACGCAGGGGCGCTCGCCCGGCATCCCGTGTGAGGGCCGCGCACCTGGGAAAGGGGCCACCATGCCTGTAGACCCGACCGACCCCGAGACCTTCGACGAATACGCCGACGACTACACCGGCGGCGGTGACAGCGGCGGCGCGTCCGGCGCGTCGGAGATCGGCGTCGAGGCCCCCGAAGCCGACACCGCCGAGCAGCAGACCGATCTCACCCAGCGCCGCGACGAGCCCATGACCGGAGCCGATCTCGACGCGGCCGACCCCGGGGACGTGGCCGAGCAGGCCCGCGTGGTCGAGACCGACGAGGACGACTACCGGTAGCCGCCCGATCACGGCGACTGGCGGTAACCACCCAACCACGAGCGAGAAGGGTGTTTTGTCGGCAATCTCGGATTTGTCGATATCCCACTGTGCTCAGAGCGTGAAATTCTCCGCCCGGACCGCGCGCCGGCCTGTTACCCAAAAGTACGATGGCGGGCGCGGTGCACACCGTGCATGGATTGATCTTGGGAGGCGGCGTGACAGCCATCGAGCAGACCGAGGCGCGCCCGCGGGGCACGCGCCTGCCGCGCCGGGCCCGACGCAACCAGCTTCTGGGCGCGGCCCAGGAGGTATTCGTCGCGCAGGGCTACCACGCGGCGGCGATGGACGACATCGCCGAGCGCGCCGGCGTCAGCAAGCCGGTCCTCTACCAGCACTTCCCCGGCAAGCTGGACCTCTATCTGGCCCTGCTGGACCAGCACTGCGAGGCCCTGCTGCACGCGGTGCGCACGGCCCTCGCGTCCACGACCGACAACAAACTGCGCGTCGCCGCGACGATGGACGCCTACTTCGCGTACGTGGAGGAGGAGGGCGGCGCGTTCCGGCTCGTCTTCGAGTCCGACCTGACGAACGAGCCCGCGGTGCGCGAGCGCGTCGACAAGGTGTCGCTGGAGTGCGCGGAGGCGATCTGCGCCGTCATCGCCGAGGACACCGGCCTCTCCAAGGACGAGTCGATGCTGCTGGCCGTGGGGCTCGGCGGCGTCTCCCAGGTCGTCGCCCGCTACTGGCTCTCCAGCGGCAGCACGGTCCCGCGCGATACCGCGGTGCAATTGCTCACGTCGCTGGCCTGGCGCGGCATCGCCGGCTTCCCGCTGCACGGCACGGACGGCGCGTAGCGCTCCGCTCCGGCCGCCGGCCGTTGATCCTCTGTTCGCTGCGGGCGTGCGGCCCGCGCCCCGCCACGCGCCCGTACCGGGCTAATGTGTGCTGCGTACGGCGCGGCTGACCGCGTACCCATACTGACCATCGGAGGGACAAAAGCCGTGGAGGTCAAGATCGGCGTGCAGCACGCGCCCCGCGAGATCGTTCTGGAGAGCGGGCAGTCTGCCGAGGATGTCGAGCGCGCGGTGGCCGAGGCGCTGGGCGGCAAGGCGCAGCTGCTGAGCCTCACGGACGAGCACGGACGCAAGGTCCTGGTGCCGGCCGACCGACTCGCGTATGTCGAGATCGGCGAGCCGACCGCCCGCAAGGTCGGTTTCAGCGCGCTCTGAGCAGCGTGCGGTGTTCTCAATGTTTTAGACGTTCGGCGTTCGGCGCCTGACGTTCAGCGTTCGACGGCGGGGCCCCGGTGGGAATC
>NZ_JBHVHQ010001016.1:0-2832 GCF_042800135.1 Streptomyces sp. NPDC057654
CGTATGCGACGCGGTGCTCGGGGCCGTAGACGACGGCGACGAGGGCGGGGAGCTGGCCGAGGACCTCGTGGGCGGAGAGCCCGTCGAGGGTGGGGACGGGGCCTTCGGCCTGCGGCGCGTCCGCGGTGGCGGTCGCGGTGGCGGCCCGGCGTGTCGCGCCGGCGGCGGTCTTGCCGGCGGATTCGTCGGAAGCATTGTCGGGTTTATCGGGGGCGGGAGGCCGGGTCCGCGGGACGGTCTCGGCGCGGGCGGCGGGCACGGAGCCGTTGGCCCCGCCGCTCGCCGTGCTCGGGGGCTGCGAAGGCCCCGCGCCGCGGTCGGTGCGCGCCGCGGCACGGCGCTGGGTTCCGGGGAGCCGGGCGCTCCAGCGGGTGAAGTTCACAGAGGATTACCTCGTGGTGTCGTTACTGGGCTGCACACCTGCTCGGTGGCCCGGCTGGGGTTGTGGGGGGAGTTATCCAAGGGAAGGCAGCAAACGTCCGGATCCTCGTGCTTGTCACGGTCCTCGTGGTTGTCACTCTTCGCAGGTACGAGCCCACCCATGGTCACACGTCCAGTGTGACCGACCGGACTGACATCCGTCAGACGCCGGTCGTCCGGGTGGAGTTCCCGGCTCCGGACGGATGGGGTCACGTGCCTTCCGGGTGGCGCCCCGTCCCCGCGGCGAGTTCGAACTCGGCGCGCGGGTTCTCCAGGGAGCCGAGCGAGACGATCTCACGTTTGAAGAGCCCGGCGAGGGACCACTCGGCGAGTACGCGCGCCTTGCGGTTGAAAGTGGGGACCCGGCTGAGGTGGTAGAAGCGGTGCATGAGCCAGGCGGGGTAGCCCTTGAGCTTGCGCCCGTAGAGGTGCGCCACGCCCTTGTGGAGGCCCAGGGAGGCCACGGAGCCGACGTATTTGTGCGCGTAGTCGCGGACGGGCTCGTCCCGTAGGGACGAGATGAGGTTGTCCGCGAGGACTCGTGCCTGGCGTACGGCGTGTTGGGCGTTGGGCGCGCACTCCTTGCCGGGCTCGTCGGACGTCATGTCCGGGACGGCGGCGGCGTCCCCGGCGGCCCAGGCGTGTGCGACCCCGGCCACCTGGAGCGCCGCGGTGCAGGCGAGGCGGCCGCGGCCGTCGAGCGGCAGGCCGGTGGCGGCGAGGACAGGGTGCGGTTTGACGCCGGCGGTCCATACGACCGTACGGGCGGGGAACCGCGAGCCGTCGCTGAGCACCGCGACGCGGCCCTCGCAGGAGTCGAGACGGGTGTCGAGCCGCACGTCGATGTTGCGGCCGCGCAGCTCCCGTACGGCGTACTCGCCCATCTCGGGGCCGACCTCGGGGAGGATGCGGCCGGTGGCCTCGACGAGGATGAACCGTACGTCGTCGGGGGCGATGTTGTGGTAGTAGCGGGCGGCGTAGCGCGCCATGTCCTCCAGTTCGGCGAGCGCCTCGACGCCCGCGTAGCCGCCGCCGACGAAGACGAAGGTCAGGGCCGCGTCGCGGACTTCGGGGTCGCGGGTGGAGGACGCGATGTCGAGCTGTTCGAGCACGTGGTTGCGGAGCCCGATGGCCTCTTCGACGGTCTTGAAGCCGATGCCGAATTCGGCCAGGCCCGGGATCGGGAGGGTGCGCGAGACGGAGCCGGGGGCGAGGACCAGCTCGTCGTAGCGGAGCTCGACGCCGCCGGAGCCCTCCTCGTCGGCGGCGAGGGTCTTGACGGTCGCGGTGCGCCGCGCGTGGTCGACGGCGGTGGCCTCGCCGACGAGGACCTGGCATTTGGGCAGGGTGCGGCGCAGCGGGACGACGACGTGGCGCGGGGAGATGGAGCCGGCCGCGGCCTCGGGGAGGAACGGCTGGTAGGTCATATACGGGTCCGGGTCCACCACGGTGACCTGCGCTTCGTCCGTCTTCAGCTTCCGCTGGAGGCGCAGTGCCGTGTACATCCCTACGTAGCCGCCGCCGACAATCAGAATGCGCGCCGGTTCCTTCACAGAGGATCTCCTCGCGATGTCGCCCAGCCCGAGGGGGTGCCCTGGCCGGGGCCCGGCGCGGCTCGGCCGCTCCCGGATGCTGTGACCCCGGGAAAGCACAGCACCCTCCCATGACGCACCGGCAACAAGAATTTGTCCACAGGCCCGGCGAAATGTGTGACCGGCGGCGGAGGGGAACGCTCCGGGGTCCGGTCGCGGCGCCGCGGTGAAAGCCCGCAGGTCAGCCGCAGGCCATGGGGCGGCTGGGGAGCGGCCGATCCGGACCGGTCGGTTCGGTGGTCCGATCGTGGGACGGTCCGTGCGGAACTCCCCCTTCTTTCTTGACGCGGGCTCAACTATGTTCGTACCTGGTCGGGGTGGTGAGACACGCCCCGGCAGTCAGGGCGGGGAGTCTCCGGGGGGAGACGTCATTACCGGGGGAATGCTTATGCACATTCAGGGATCTCATTGGTCGGCTGCTGCTGTCGCGTCGTCCGACGCCAATGGCAGCCGCCACACGCCTTTGCGTGTGGACGCACAGCGCAATCTGGAGCACGTACTGCGGGCCGCTCGCGAGGTCTTCGGCGAGCTCGGCTACGGCGCGCCGATGGAGGACGTGGCACGCCGCGCCCGGGTGGGCGTCGGGACCGTGTACCGCAGGTTCCCGAGCAAGGACGTGCTGGTCCGGCGGATAGCCGAGGAGGAGACGGCGCGCCTGACCGAGCAGGCGCGGGCCGCGCTGGGGCAGGAGGACGAGCCGTGGTCGGCGCTGTCCCGGTTCCTGCGCACGTCGGTGGCGTCGGGCGCCGGGCGGCTGCTGCCGCCGCAGGTGCTGCGGGTCGGCGTCGACGTGGACTCCGAGGCCGCGGCCGAGGAGGCC
>NZ_JBHVHQ010001017.1:0-2826 GCF_042800135.1 Streptomyces sp. NPDC057654
TCCCGGTACGTCGCGGGCGTACGGGGAAGAAGGGCGCGGGCGTCAGAGCCAGCCGTGCTGTGCGGCCTTGACGCCCGCCTCGAAGCGGCTGCGCGCGCCGAGGCGCTCCATGATCGAGGCCATCATGCGGCGGGAGGTGCGGGTCGAGATGAAGAGCTGGGCGGCCGCGGACTCGTCGGTGTGCCCTTGTGCGATGAGCAGGAGCAGTTCGCGCTCCGGCTCGGACAGCCCGGCCCGGCCGGTCTCGCAGTCCGCGCCGAGCGGGGTGGCGACGTCCCAGACGCACTCGAAGAGCGCGACCAGGGACGCGACCACGCCCGGTCTGGTGAGGCAGAGCGCGCCCTGTCCGGTGTCGGCGGGGTCGACGGGCAGGAGGGCCGTCGCGCTGTCGACGAGGACCATGCCGGGCGGCAGGCTCGGCGTTGTACGGAACTCGCCGCCGCGGGCGGTGAGCCAGCGGGCGTAGTCGAGGGTGGCCGGGTCCCGGCGGATGGCGTCCAGGCCGACGGTGCGGACGGCCGCTCCACGCAGGAGCACCGATTCGTCGTTGCGGCGCGCGGCCGCCAGTGACGACGGCGGCTGGGCGCCGCCGGGCATGAAGGTCACCACGGTGCGGGAGGCGTTGCACGCGAGCTGTTCGATCCGCTGCCGCACGGCCGTGAGGCCGTCGAGCCGCTCGGCGCCGCTCTCGTCACCGGCCGGGTCGCGCATGGTCCCGTCGCGGGCGGTCCGGTTGTTCACGGCCCGCCGCCCGTTCTCCGCCAGCATGCGGGCGATCAGCTGCTGGCTGTCGGCGATCCGCTGCTGCCGCTCCAGCAGTTCCTGCCGCTCGCGGGCCAGCAGTTCCTGGAGGCCCACTATGGGGTCGACGGCGAAGAGCTGGCCGGGGTTTTCGTAGGACTCCCTGAGCAGTCTGCAATCGAAGAGCACGTCCAGAGCGGCACGGATGTCGTCGGTGGACAGCGACAGACGGGCGGCGAGTTCTTCGACGGACAGCTCCTGGTGGCGGAGCATGGCCCGGTAGACGGTTTCGGTATTCCCCTGCACGCCGAGAAACGGAAGCAACGGACGACTCCTTGCGGACACGCGGGTACGGCTCGGTGCTCTTCTCCTGTTCGCCCGAGGAGTGGGGCCTCCTCGTGAAGGCCGAGGCTAACGGGCGGCACGAAGATCGGCTACGGCTCCCGCAGCTCGGCTCCCCCGCGCCGGGCTCGCGCCGCGCCGTTGTCAGTGCCCCGCATTACGCTCGTTTCTCAGTCGCCGTCGGTATGGCACGAGCCGACGGCGGGGGTGGCGGAGCCCTGCCTCCCACGCGTCCGCGTCCACGATCGAGCCTTCCGGATCCTCAAGGGGAGAACCGCTATGAGCAGCGCCGACGACAGCAAGCACGAGGGTTTCACCGCCGAGGAGCGGGCCGCGATGAAGGACCATGCCCAAGAACTGAAGAAGGCGTCCCGCCGCACTTCGCGCGCCGAGAAGGCCGCCGAGGCGAAGCGGGACGTGCTGGCGAAGATCGCCGAGATGGAGGGCTCGGACCGGATCATGGCCGAGCGGGTCCACGCCGTCGTCACCTCCACCGCCCCGGAGCTCGCTCCGAAGCTCTGGTACGGAATGCCGGCCTACGCGCTCGACGACAAGATCCTCTGTTTCTTCCAGAGCGCGGCGAAGTTCAAGGCCCGCTACGCGACGCTCGGCTTCAGCGACCTCGCGAAGCTGGACGAGGGCACGATGTGGGCGAACGCCTTCGCCCTGACCGAGGTGACGGATGAGGTGGAGGCACGCATCAGCGCCCTCGTGAAGCAGGCGGTGAGCTGAGCCGAGCGCCCGGCGGCTCCGGTATCAAGCCTTGAGGAAGCTGACTCCGGTGAGCTTCTCGGACAGCTCCCACAGTCGGCGGGCGGTGTCGGTGTCGTGGAGGGCGCGCTCCCGGTCGCGCCGGACGGGCTCGCCGCGCAGTTGCAGCGGCCCGTCGGGCACGACGTACGTTCCGCCGGTCAGGTCGGCGACGGTCGCCGCGTACAGGGAGGTCTTGGCGCCTTCGGGGGTGGGGCGGAAGGCGACGCGGATCAGGAGGCGGATCAACGTCTGGTAGATCCGCCCCCGGTCGCTGTTGGCACCGCCGGTGAGCACGTTGGTGCGGGTGAGTCCGGGGGCGACGGCCATGCTGCGCAGCGTCAGGCCGGCGGCGTCGGCGCGGCGTTGGAGCTCGGCGGCGAAGTAGAGATTGGCCCGCTTGGACTGCCCGTAGGCGGCATCGGTGCGATACCGGCGTTCGGCGTTGAGGTTGGACAGGTCGAGGCGGGCGAATCGCTGGCCTTCGCTGCTGACGGCGACCACTCGGGGATCGGGCGCGGCGAGCAGGTGGGGCAGGAGCAGTCCGGTCAGGGCGAAGGAGCCCAGGTGGTTGATCCCGAACTGCGACTCGAAGCCGTCGGCGGTCCGGGCGAACGGCACCATCGCCACACCGGCGTTGTTGACCAGCAGGTCGAGCCGGCCGTGGCCCCAGCCGTCGGCGAAGGCACGGATGGAGGCGAGGTCGGCCAGGTCGAGGCGGCGCACCTCGGCCCGCGCGCCGGGCGTCTCGGCAAGCAGCCGGCCCAGCGCCGCCCGCCCCCGTTCGGGGCTGCGGCAGGCCAGCACGACATGGGCGCCGCGACGGGCGAGCACCCCGGCGGTGACCTCGCCGATGCCGCTGTTGGCCCCGGTCACCACTGCCAGGCGGCCGGACTGGTCGGGGATGGAGTCGAAGGTCCAGGTGCGGGGAACACGGGGCATGGCCCTGCCTCTCCTCGGTCAAGGGCGTCCGGCACACTGCCGGTCGGAAGT
>NZ_JBHVHQ010001018.1:0-2822 GCF_042800135.1 Streptomyces sp. NPDC057654
CGGGGGCGTCGCTCTCCCGCAGGAGAAGCGCGCCAGCGCCCCGTGCGAGCTCCACGCAGGCGTTGCCCTCGGCGTCAGCCGAGTAGGAAGACTTCTGCCACTGCATTTCAGTCATCACTGCACCTCCAGTGAGGTCAGCGGGCAGGGTGATCAAATACGCCGGTCTTTACGCCTCGGACGAGCGCCCCCAGCCGGGCTGGGCTGGTCGCGACGATGACGCCGGGGTCGTCGCTCTCCCGCAGAAGGACCGCGCCAGCGGCCCGAGCGAGCTCCACACAGTTGTTGCCCTCGGCATCAGCCGAGTAGGAAGACTTCTGCCACTGTATTTTGGACATACCCATGCCTTCAGAGTTGGTTCGCGATGGCGTGTACGAAGTCACGCGTGTCCTCGGAGGTCATCACCCCCTCTTCCGTCCGGTCCAGAACTCGCCGGTAGTTGGCAAGGTGCGCCTCCGAGTCGAGGAGCGCGCTACCGGTTGGCGCATCGATCTGCACCGTGTCCAACTGCGGCACCGGCCCGGAGAAGTACGTGGTGGAACATCCCGCGTTCGGGAACCCGCCCGCGGAGAACGGGATGACGCGCACGGTCACATTGTCCCGCTCCGACGCTTCGAGGACATACTCCAACTGCCTCCGGGCCACTTTCGGCCCGCCGAAGTGGAGCCTCAATGCGGCTTCATGGATGAGGAAGGCGCACTGCGGTGGGTCTTCCCGATCCAACACATCTCGACGCTTCAACCGGTGCGAGAGCCTGACCCGGAGCTGAACCGGGGTGGGCTCGGGCTCGGCGGTGGAGAGCACGGCCTTCGCGTAGTCCTCGGTCTGGAGGAGCCCGGGCATGTGCACGATCTGCACCGAGCGCACCTCAACCGCATGGTGTTCAAGCTCTGCCAGGTCCAGGGCATTGGCGGCCAACTTCCCCCGGTAGTCCTCCCACCATCCGTTACCACGCTCCACGGCTACGGCCACGAGCTGATCGACGTACGCCTGGTCACCACACGAGTAGATGGCGGCGAGAGTACGTACACGTTCCTCGCTTACGCCGAATCGACCAGCTTCCATATTGCTGATCCGCGTCCGGTTGACGCCCAACTGCTCAGCGGCCTGGACGACGTTCATTCCGGCGTGTTCGCGCATCTTGCGCAGCTCCGTGCCGAGACGTCGTTGCCGAGCGGTCGGAACTGACCTTGGCGACATGTGCGCCCTCCCCTCGTGCGCGACCTTCTCACACTCTTACGAAGGAAATGGTTCCAAGAAGTGAGAGAACGCGTGCTCTGTATGCCCTACAGTCACCCTAGCGCACCGCATTCGGTCGGTTACGCAACGCAGCGTAGGGAGACCCGAACATGAGCTCCGCACTCATCACCGAACCCACCCAGTCCTACGGACTCAGCGCCCCCAACTCCCCCACCAGCCCGAAGTTCTGCCGTGACACCGTGGCGGCCGTTCTCTTCGCCAACGACCGGCCCGGCCTGGTGGATGTGGCCAAGCTGCTGGTGTCGGAGGCGGTCACGAACATCAATCTCCATACCGCCACCCCCACCATCCGCATCGAGACCACCGTGAGCCGCGACAGCGTGCTCGTGACGGTGCACGACGACGATCCCGACAGCCGTCCCCGGCTGCGCGAAGCGCGCCCCGATGAGGAGTCGGGGCGCGGGCTGCTGCTCGTACAGGAACTCGCGTCCGCGTGGGGGATCACCTGGACCGGCGGGCTTCAGCCGTCCGGGAAGCGGGTCTGGTTCGAGTTGCGCGACCCTGCATAAGAGGTCGCGCGGACATCGGGGACACAGCCGGCGGGGAACTTCGGGCAACCGGGCGGACGTTGGTCCTGCCATGACTGAACCTCGCACGCTCGGCTCGTCCGACCTCCTCGTTTCCCCCCTCTGCCTGGGCGGCAACGTCTTCGGCTGGACCGCCGACAAGACCCAGTCGTTCGCGGTACTCGACGCCTACCTCGCCGCAGGCGGCAATTTCCTCGACACCGCCGACGCGTACATGAATTACTTTCCCGAGCAGGGCAACGAGCCGGGACAGTCCGAGAGCATCATCGGCGACTGGCTCGCCGCCCGCCGCAACCGCGACGACGTGGTCGTCGCGACCAAGGTCGGCGACCATCCGGAGTACATGGGTCTTGCGCCCGCCAACATCAAGGCTGCTGCCGAGGAGTCCCTGCGGCGACTGCGTACCGACCACATCGATCTCTATTACACCCATTTCGACCGGGACGAATCCATCCCTGTGGACGAGATCATCACCGCCCTCGACGATCTCGTGAAGGCCGGCAAGGTGCGTGCCATCGCGGCCTCCAACATCAGCCCCGAACGGCTTTCCGCGTCGCTGGCCTTCTCCGATCGCGAAGGGCTGGCCCGTTACGTGGCACTACAGCCGCAGTACAACCTTGTCTCACGCGATACCTACGAGGGTGCGCGGCGGGAGGTCGTACAGCGCGAAGGGCTGGCCTGCGTTCCGTACTTCGCACTCGCCTCCGGCTTCCTCACCGGCAAGTACCGCCCCGGGAAGAGCATCGAGAACGTGCGCAACTTCCCCGGACTCGCCGGCGGCTACGCGGACACGGAACGCGGCGTGAAGGTGCTCGACGCGTTGGAGCAGGTCGCGACGGCGCGGGGAGTGGAGATGGCCACCGTGGCAGTGGCCTGGCTCGCGCGGCAGCCGACCGTGACCTCGCTGATCGCCTCCGCACGCACCGTCGAGCAGCTGCCGGCACTCTTCGCCGCGCAGGACCTGCGTCTGTCGGACACCGAGCTGGAGACTTTGACGACCGCCTCTTCCTAACCGGGAGCGCGGTGGGGGGCCACTGG
>NZ_JBHVHQ010001019.1:0-2822 GCF_042800135.1 Streptomyces sp. NPDC057654
CGGGCCGCGGCAGCATCGTGCAGGCGGCGGTCTACCGCGACGGCCATCGCGTCGCGACCCCGGCCACCCTCGCCGAGACCTACCGGCAGCTGCACGCGGAGCCGTCCGGCATGGCGTGGATCGGGCTGCACCGCCCCAGCGAGGCCGAACTGGTCTCGCTGTCCGACGAGTTCGACCTGCACCAACTGGCGGTGGAGGACGCGCTCGAAGCGCACCAGCGCCCGAAGCTGGAGCGGTACGGCGAGACGCTCTTCGTCGTGCTGCGCGCCGCCCGCTACCTCGACGCACCGGAGGAGGTGGACTTCGGCGAGCTGCACGTCTTCGTCGGCCCGGACTTCGTCATCACCGTCCGGCACGGCGCGGCCCCCGACCTGTCCACCGTGCGCAGCCGCATGGAGGCCACGCCCGAGCTGATGGCGCTGGGCCCGGAGGCGGTGCTCTACGCGATCCTCGACGCGGTCGTCGACGGCTACGCGCCGGTCGTGGAGGGCGTGCAGAACGACATCGACGAGATCGAGACCGAGGTGTTCGGCGGCGACCCCGCCGTGTCGCGGCGCATCTATGAACTCTCCCGCGAAATGGTCGAGTTCCAGCGCGCCACCCGCCCGCTGGTGGGGATGTTGCGGGGGCTGATGGCGGGGTTCACGAAGTACGGCACGGACGAGGAACTCCAGCGCTACCTCCGCGACGTCGCCGACCACGTCACCCACACCAGCGAGCGCGTCGACGGCTTCCGGTCGGCGCTCGCCGACATCCTCGCCGTCAACGCGACGCTGGTCACCCAGCAGCAGAACGCCGAGATGCGGGCGCTCGCCGAGGCCGGTTTCGAGCAGAACGAGGAGGTCAAGAAGATCTCCAGCTGGGCGGCCATCCTCTTCGCGCCGACCCTCGTCGGCACGATCTACGGCATGAACTTCGACCACATGCCGGAGCTGCACTGGCTGCTCGGCTATCCGTTCGCGATCGGCCTGATGGCGCTGGTCTGCGTGAGCCTGTATTTCATCTTCAAGCGGCGCGGCTGGCTGTGACGCCATCACGCTGTGACGCTGTGACGCTGTGACGCGCACGAACCAGCCGAGCCGCTCGGTGGCCTGACGGGCCGTCAGCGGCCTGCCGGGGCCTTCTCGCAGGTGGTGTCCTTCGCGGGCAGCCGGCCGGTGCTCAGATAGTCGTTGACCTGCCGGTCCACGCAGGCGTTCCGGTACCAGCCGTAGACGCCGTGCACCCGCGCCTTCAAGGTGATGAGCCGGGAGTTCGGCATCTTGTGGTGCAGGCCCTGGCCGTTGGCGTAGCTGGTGCGCGGGTCGCCGGTGGACTGGACGATGAGGCCGGGCACATCATTGCCGGAGATCATCGGCGGCTCCGCCGGCTTGCCGCCGGGCCAGAACGCGCAGGGGGACACGCCGTTGGCGAGCGGACCGTACAGCGGGTCCTTCGCGCGGCTCGCCTCGACGTTCTTCCGGTACCAGGAGAGGTCGTGCGGCGCCTGCCGGTCCGCGCATATCAGGGACATCTGAAGGGAGTTCTGGTTGTCCATCGCGGCGTCGGGCCTGCCGAGCGCGGCGGCCAGCGCCTCGGTCGGCTCCACGGTCCGGCCCTGGGCCGCGTCGTAGAGCAGCCTGATGTTCTTCGCCGCTTCGGCGAAGTCCCGGTCGTCGGACATCATCATCATGTACGCGGCCGGCACCTGCTGGCCGTCGGCGGTGTACGGGCCGACCTTCAGGGGCTCGCGGGCGGCCTGCCGGGCTATGCCCTCGACGGTCGCGCGCACCTTGGCGGGGGTGTCGCCGAATCCGTACGTGCTGTTCCGGGGAGCGGCCCAGCGCGCCCAGGCGTCCATGAACTCCTCGTTGACCCGCCCCATGTCCCGGAACGCCTGGGTGCCGTACCGGCCGGGGTCCATGGCGCTGTCCAGGAGCAGCCGGTCGACACGGCCGGGGAACATGTTGGCGTAGACCGCGCCCAGATAGGTGCCGTAGGAGACGCCGAAGTAGGAGGTCTTGCGCTCCCCCAGGACGGCGCGGAGCAGGTCCATGTCGCGGGCGGTGTTGCGGGTGGTGAAGTGCCGCGGATACGACATCTTCTTCCCGTATTTCTGCTGACAGGACGCCATGAGCTGCTTCTCGTACCGGGCTTGGGCACGGAAGTCCGCGTCGTCGTAGCCGGCCGAGCGGAGCCAGTGGCCGCTGGTGCCGCAGTGCAGCGGGCTGCTGCGGCCGACGCCGCGCGGGTCCATGCCGATCAGGTCGTAGCGGGCGGCGAGTTTCTCGCCCATGGCCGCCCGTGATTCGAGGGGCATGTCGAGGGTCGTGCCGCCGGGGCCGCCGGAGTTGTGCATCATCAGCCCGATGCGGTGGCGGGTGTCGGTCGCCTTGATCCGGGAGAAGCCGACGGACAGCGTGGGCCCGTCCGGCCGGCTGTAGTCCAGCGGCACCCGTATCGACGCGCAGCGCGCCCCGGCCTTGTCGAGATCCTTGACGCCGCATTTCTCCCAACGCACTTTCTGCTGGGTGAATTTGCGGAGGTTCGAGGGCTCGGCGCGCTGCTGGGCGGAAGCGGTCTGTACGGGCGCGAGCAGGCCGGCGGCAGTGGCCGCGGCCAGCGCGGCGACGGCCGCGGTGCGGCGCAAGGATCGCAGTCTCTTCACGGAGGATTTTCTCCTTGTAGGGATCGTCAGTTGGCGGAACGTCACGTGACGGACAGTCATCGATGGGCGTCGGCCCTCGGCACGAGCTGGAAGATGCGGTCGGCGGCGTCCACGACCGCCTGGGAGGCGTCGTCGCGCCGGGGGACCTCGTTGACGGCGACGAACACGGCCCGGC
>NZ_JBHVHQ010001020.1:0-2817 GCF_042800135.1 Streptomyces sp. NPDC057654
GGCCGCAGGAAACCCAGCGACTGCGCGGCGTGCACGGCGCGCAGCGGCAGCCCCGTGCCGCCGAGGGTCCGGGACCAGATCTCGCGGCCGATGCGGTCGCGCTCGGCGCGCGTGCGCCGCTCCTGCGGGAGCGCCTCGTCGCGCGCGCGGAACTCGGCTACGGCGGCGGCGACGGCCGCCCGCACCTCGTCCGTGCCCGGCAGCCCCTCGACGCGCCGCCAGCCGCCGCGCGGCGGCAGCACCCCGGCCCACGGCGGCCCAGTGACCGCCTCGGGCACGTCGACGTCGACGGCCGCCGCCGAGGCCCCGGCGTCCAGGACGTCCGCGAGCTGCCCCGCCGAGACCGTGAGGTCCAGCGGCCCGCCGGCGGGCGACGGCGCGGGAGCGGCCGCGAGCCTGGCCGTGCGGATGGCGAGCACCTCGAAGGACGGCGGGCGGCCGAAGACCGCGAGGGCCCCGCCGTCCGGTCCGCCGCCCGCCTGGAGGCGCACAGCGGCCGCCCGGTCGTAGTGGATCAGCCGGGCGAGGAAGGCGGCCAGGTCGGCCGCCTCCCCGGCGTCGGCGAACCGCAGCCGCTGCTGGGGCGCCGTCATGCCGCGACGGCCTCGCCCGGCGCGCCGCCGGGCTGCTCCCGGTACTCCTCCAGGAACGCCTTCTCCTCGGCGGTGATCCGCCGCGGCCTGCCGGCCTCCAGGTCATACGGCACGACGACGGTCGAGGCCCGCACGTACACCTCGTCCTCGTCCTTGACCTCGTAGGCGACCGTCATGGAGGCCGCGGTTATCTTCGTCACCCATGTCTCGACCGTCACCGGAGCATGCCGGTGCACCAGCGGACGCAGGTAGTTGATCTCGTGCCGGGCCACGACGGACCCGCCCGAGAACGAGGCGCTCCCCTCCCCCGGCGCGAGCCGCCACATGAAGTCGATCCGCGCCTCTTCCAGATAGCGGACGAAGACGGCGTTGTTCACATGGCCGAACGCGTCCATGTCGGACCAGCGCAGGGGGCAGGAGTAGAGATGGCGCGCCACGGTCAGCCCCGCGTGAGCTTCTTGTAGGTCGCCCGGTGCGGACGGGCCGCGTCGGCGCCGAGCCGGTCGATCTTGTTCTTCTCGTACGACTCGAAGTTGCCCTCGAACCAGTACCACTTGGACTCGCCCTCGTAGGCGAGGATGTGGGTCGCGACCCGGTCGAGGAACCAGCGGTCGTGGGAGATGACCACCGCGGCGCCGGGGAACTCCAGCAGCGCGTTCTCCAGCGAGGACAGCGTCTCGACGTCGAGGTCGTTGGTCGGCTCGTCGAGGAGCAGCAGGTTGCCGCCCTCCTTGAGGGTGAGCGCCAGGTTGAGGCGGTTGCGCTCGCCGCCGGAGAGGACGCCCGCGGGCTTCTGCTGGTCCGGGCCCTTGAAGCCGAAGGCGCTGACGTACGCGCGGGAGGGCATCTCGACCTGGCCGACGTTGATGTAGTCGAGCTCGTCGGAGACGACGGCCCACAGCGTCTTCTTGGGGTCGATGTTGGCGCGGCTCTGGTCGACGTAGCTGACCTTGACGGTCTCGCCGATCTTGATCGTGCCGGAGTCCGGGGTCTCCAGGCCCTGGAGCATCTTGAACAGCGTGGTCTTGCCGGCGCCGTTGGGGCCGATGATGCCCACGATGCCGTTGCGCGGCAGCGTGAAGGAGAGGTCGTCGATGAGAACCTTGTCGCCGAACGCCTTGGAGAGGTTGCTGACCTCGACGACGACGGAGCCCAGGCGCGGGCCCGGCGGGATCTGGATCTCCTCGAAGTCCAGCTTCCGCATCTTGTCGGCCTCGGCCGCCATCTCCTCGTAACGGGCCAGTCGCGCCTTGGACTTGGCCTGCCGCCCCTTGGCGTTGGAGCGGACCCACTCCAGCTCTTCCTTGAGCCGCTTGGCGCGCTTGGCGTCCTTCTGGCCCTCGACCTTGAGACGGGTCTGCTTGGTCTCCAGGTACGTGGAGTAGTTGCCCTCGTAACCGATGGCACGGCCGCGGTCGAGTTCGAGAATCCACCCGGCGACGTGGTCGAGGAAGTACCGGTCGTGGGTGACGGCGACGACGGTGCCGGGGTACTTGGCGAGGTGCTGCTCCAGCCACTGCACGGACTCGGCGTCCAGGTGGTTGGTGGGCTCGTCGAGGAGCAGCAGGTCGGGGGCCTCCAGCAGCAGCTTGCAGAGCGCGACGCGGCGCTTCTCACCGCCGGAGAGGTTGGTGACGGGCCAGTCGCCGGGCGGGCAGCCGAGGGCGTCCATGGCCTGTTCGAGCTGGGTGTCGAGATCCCAGGCGTTGGCGTGGTCGAGCTGCTCCTGGAGCTTGCCCATCTCGTCGAGCAGCTCGTCGGAGTAGTCGGTCGCCATCAGCTCGGCGACCTCGTTGAAGCGCTTGAGCTTGGCCATGGTGTCGGCCGCGCCGTCCTGGACGTTCTCCAGCACGGTCTTGGACTCGTCCAGCGGCGGCTCCTGGAGGAGCATGCCCACGGTGTAGCCGGGCGAGAGGAACGCGTCGCCGTTGGAGGGCTGCTCCAACCCCGCCATGATCTTGAGGACGGTGGACTTACCGGCGCCGTTGGGGCCGACCACACCGATCTTCGCACCGGGCAGGAAGCTCAGCGTCACGTCATCGAGGATGACCTTGTCGCCGTGCGCCTTGCGCGTCTTGCGCATCGTGTAGATGTACTCAGCCAAGAGAAACCGTCCGGCAATCGATGAGCGGGCAGAGATTACACACCATCTTGCCGTACGGCCGCCCTCGGGCGGAAACCAGTAGCGGCGCCGCGGCCCCGGAGCGCCTTCGTGCTCCGGGGC
>NZ_JBHVHQ010001021.1:0-2812 GCF_042800135.1 Streptomyces sp. NPDC057654
GGCCTCGGCGGCCTCTGTGACATCGACTGCGGCACTCACGCGGAGCCTCCGATCAGGGTCAGGAACGCGTCCTCCAGGCGGCGGTGCGGGCCGACGCTCGCCACCGGGATCTCCAGCCGGACCAGCTCCGCGACGAGCGCCGCCGAGCCGATGCCCTCCAGCCGCACCAGCAGCCCCTCCTCGGCGGGCGCCGCCGAGGCCACGCCCGGCAGCGCGGCCACCTTCTCGCACGCCGCCTCGGCGTCGGCCTCGGACAGCCCGCCCTCCACGCCGACGAGCAGTGTGTCGCCCGAGCCGATGATCTCCGCGACCGGCCCGGCCTGCACCAGCCGCCCGCGGTCCATCACCACCAGGTGCGTACAGCTCTGCTCCACCTCGGACAGCAGATGGCTGGAGACGATGACGGTGCGCCCGGCTGCCGCGTAACGGATCATCACCTCGCGCATCTCGCGGATCTGCGGCGGGTCCAGCCCGTTCGTCGGCTCGTCCAGGATCAGCAGGTCCGGCAGCCCGAGCATGGCCTGCGCGATGGCCAGCCGCTGCCGCATGCCCTGGCTGTACGTACGGACCGCGCGGTCCAGCGCCGAGCCCAGCCCGGCGATCTCCAGAGCCTCGTCGATGTGGGCGTCCTCGGCGGGCCGGCCGGTCGCCCGCCAGTACAGATCGAGGTTGGCCCGGCCGGTCAGATGCGGCAGGAACCCCGCGCCCTCCACGAACGCCCCGACCCGAGACAGCACCGGCGCGCCCGCCCGGATCGCGTGCCCGAAGACCCGGATCTCCCCGCCGTCGGGCCGGATGAGGCCCATCAGCATCCGCAGCGTGGTGGTCTTGCCCGCGCCGTTGGGGCCGAGCAGCCCCAGCACCTGCCCGCGCTCCACCCGGAAGGACAGTTCCCGCACCGCGTAGCGGTCGGCGGACTTCGCGTACCGCTTGCTCAAGTCCGTGATCTGGAGCGGCACGTCGGCGAGCCCGGCGTCCGGCGCAGGCGTCGCGGTGCGGCGGCGCCCGACGAACAGCAGGGCAACGGCGACGAACGCGCCCGCGGCGGGCAGCCCCCACGTCCACCAGGGCAGCCCGGCGGACGCGGTCCGCACGTCCGGCGCGGTCGGCGCCCGCAGCCCCTCGCCGGCGAGCGAGACGCTGTACGAGGCGGGCTCGACCGGCGAGGCGTAGCCCATGTCCGTGGCGGCGAGGACCAGCCGCATCCGGTGCCCGGCCGCGAAGTTGTGGTCGACGGCGGGCAGCCGCACCTCGACGGTCCGGCCGTTCTTCGCCCCGGTGACCCGGACCGGCGTCACGAGCTGCGACGGCAACTGCTGCTGACCGTTCGGCCCGACGTCGTAGACCTTGGCGAAGAGCACCGCCTCCCCGCCGTCCGCCTTCACGCGCAGTTTCACGCGCGGCGACCCGGTGACGCGCACCCCGGTGGACAGCGGTGCGGAGTCGAAGCGCGCGTACTGGCCGGGGAAGTCGAGGGACAGCCCCGCGCCGAGGCTGGAGAGCTGGGTGATGGAGCCGATGCCCGGCACCGAGGAGATCGCGGCCGGGCCCGCCCCGGCGGGATTGGCGAACGTCTGCTCACCGCCGGTGAGCTTCACCGGCCGCTCGTCGTTCGACAGCCCCGGATAGCGGTCGCCGCTCGCGCCGCGCAACTGCGCCGAACCGTTGGTGGAGTCGACGCCGCCGGTCCGCGTGACGCGGAACGCGGGCCCGGTGTTCGCGCCCTTGTCGTCCTTGAGGTAGCGGTCGAACCACGCCTCGGTGCGCCGCTCCACCCGGCCCGTCTCGCGCTCGCCGCCGTCGTGGCCGCCCGCGATCCAGTCCACGGCCACGGGCGCGTCGTTGGCCCGGATGGCCCTGGCCATGGCGTCGGCCTGGCCGAGCGGGAAGAGCGAGTCGGTCTGGCCCTGCGTGATGAGCGTGGGCACCTTGATACGGTCGGCGACCTCGGACGGGCTGCGCTTCCGGAGCAGCTCGCGCGCCTGGGCGTCCGGCTTCCCGGCGACGGCGACCCGCTCGTACATGGCGCACAGCGCCTTCTCGAACCGCCCGCACCCGGAGGACTGCGACGGCGCGGCCTTCTCGTCGCCGATGCCCGTCGTGGTCGAGCCGGTGGTGAAGAAGATCCCGGCCCAGAGCTTCTTGAAGACGTCGTCGGGGAAGAGGGAGTCGGCGAGGTTCCAGTAGGTGATCTGCGGGGCGATGGCGTCGACGCGCTTGTCGTACCCCGCCGCGAGCAGGGAGAGCGCGCCGCCGTAGGACGCGCCCGCGACGCCGACCCGCGGGTCGCCGGGCTTGTCGAGCTGCACCTCCGGGCGCTTCGCCAGCCAGTCGATGAGCCGGCTCGCGTCCGCGACCTCGTGTCGCGGGTCGTTGAGGCCGATACGGCCCGTGGAGTCGCCGAAGCCGCGCGCCGACCAGGTCAGCACGGCGTAGCCGTCGCGCGCCAAGTGCTCCGCCTGGCCGCGCAGATCGTCCTTGCTGCCGCCGAAGCCGTGCGCCAGCAGGACGGCCGGTCTGCGCTCCGTACCGCCGGAGGTGAAGAACGACGTGTCGACGCGGACCGTGGCATCGGACCCCGGCGACTCCGGCAGCGACATGACGTGATCTTCGCGGTGTACGGGGGCTTCGCCGCCGGAGGCGGCCGCCGTCCAGGTACCGGCCCCGGCGAGCACGGCGACGGCGGCTATGGCGGCGACGAGCCGCCCGCGCCGTCGGGGCAAACGCAGCTTCATGCCCGCATGCTAAACGGAGACCTCATCCATCTGCGGTGCCACCTGCGCGAAGGCGCACCGGCGGGGCCTCTCCGCTC
>NZ_JBHVHQ010001022.1:0-2809 GCF_042800135.1 Streptomyces sp. NPDC057654
GACCTGTGGCGGCTGGTCTCCGCCGGCACCGACGCGATCACCGGGTTCCCCGCCGACCGCGGATGGGACCTGGACGCGCTCGACGACCCCCGGCAGGAACGCCCCGGCACCAGCTACGCGTCACTCGGCGGCTTCCTCGACGGCGTCGGCCGCTTCGACCCCGGATTCTTCGGCATCTCGCCCCGCGAGGCCCTCGCCATGGACCCGCAGCAGCGGCTGCTGCTGGAGACCACCTGGGAATCGTTCGAACGGGCCGGGATCGACCCGGCCACGCTGCGCGGCAGCCGCACCGGGGTGTTCGCCGGGGTCATGTACCAGGACTACGCCGTGAGGCTGCGCCACGCACCCGACGACGTCGCGGGGTACCTGGGCAGCGGCAGCTCCGACAGTGTCGCCTCCGGCCGCGTCGCCTACACCTTCGGCCTGGAGGGCCCGGCGGTCAGCGTGGACACCGCCTGCTCCTCCTCCCTGGTCGCCCTGCACTTCGCCTGTCAGGCGCTGCGGCTCGGGGACTGCACGATGGCGCTGGCCGGCGGCGCGATGGTGATGTCCACGCCCGTGCCGTTCGTGGAGATGAGCCGCCAGGGCGGCCTGGCCCGGGACGGCCGCTGCAAGTCCTTCTCGGCCCGCGCGGACGGCACCGGCTGGGGCGAAGGCGTGGGGATGCTGCTGCTGGAACGGCTCTCCGACGCCCGCCGCAACGGGCACCCAGTGCTGGCCGTGGTCCGGGGCACCGCCGTCAACCAGGACGGCGCGAGCAGCAGGCTCACCGCGCCCAACGGGCCCGCCCAGCAGCGTGTGATCCGCCAGGCGCTGGACAACGCGGGCCTCACGCCCTCCGAAGTCGACGTCGTCGAGGCGCACGGCACCGGAACGCCCCTGGGCGACCCGATCGAGGCGCAGGCCCTGCTGGCGACGTACGGACGCGGGCGGCCCGAGGGGCAGCCGCTGCTGCTCGGATCGCTGAAGTCGAACATCGGCCACACACAGGCGGCGGCGGGTGTCGGCGGCGTCATCAAGACGGTGCTCGCCATGCGGCACGGCGTGGTGCCGCCGACCCTGCACGCCGAGGACCCCTCGCCCCAGATCGACTGGTCCACGGGCGCGGTGCGGCTGGTCACCGAAGAGGCCCCCTGGCCCAAGACCAGCCACCCGCGCCGCGCCGCCGTCTCCTCCTTCGGCGTCAGCGGCACCAACGGGCACGTTGTGCTGGAGGAAGCACCGGTCGCCGAGGAACCGGAGGAAGAGGGACGCGGGGAAGGCACGGGCGTACTCCCCTGGGTGCTCTCCGGCCGCACCGCCGAAGCCCTCCGCGCCCAGGCCGTACGCCTCCGGGCCCACCTCGACACCGACACCGGGGCGCGCGTTGCCGACGTGGGCCACTCCCTGGCGACCGGGAGGGCCGCGCACGAGCACCGCGCCGCGCTGATCGGCACCGAACCCGACGACTTCCGACAGGGCCTGACCGCCCTCGCCGCAGGCTCGGCCGCCCCCGGGTTGGTGCAGGGAATTGCCGGTACGAGTGGCGAAGTCGCTTTCGTCTTCCCCGGTCAGGGTTCGCAGTGGGAGGGAATGGCTGCTCAACTGCTGGACGCGGAGCCGGTGTTCGCGGATCGGGTTGCGGAGTGTGGGCGGGCTCTCGCTCCGTTTGTCGACTGGTCGTTGGAGGATGTTCTACGGGCACGGGTTGGTGCTCCGTCGTTGGAGCGGGTTGACGTGGTGCAGCCGGCCTTGTTCGCGGTGATGGTGTCGCTGGCGGCGGTGTGGCGTTCGTACGGGGTGGAGCCGGGTGCTGTTGTCGGTCATTCGCAGGGTGAGATCGCTGCCGCCTGCGTCGCCGGAGCGCTGTCACTCGATGACGCGGCGCGGGTGGTGGCGTTGCGGAGCAAGGCGTTGCGCGCCTTGTCGGGGCGGGGCGGCATGGTGTCCGTGGCCCTGCCCGCTGCTGAGGTGGGGGAGTGGCTGGCGGACTGGGACGGTGCCTTGTCCGTCGCTGCCGTCAATGGGCCTGCTTCCATTGTCGTATCGGGTGACGCGGGCTCGCTGGATGAGTTGTTGGAGCAGGCGGAGGCGCGGGAGGTGCGGGCCCGGCGGGTACCGGTGGACTACGCCTCGCACTCTTCTCATGTCGAAGACATTCACGAACAACTACTCATTGAACTTGCGGAGTTGACACCCCGCCAGGCTGACGTTCCGTTCTACTCGACGGTCACCGGTGAGCTGCTGGAGACCACCACGGGGCTGGACGCCGAGTACTGGTACCGCAACCTTCGCCAGACGGTGCGCTTCGAGGAGGCGACCCGCGCGCTGCTCGCCGACGGCTTCCAGGTCTTCCTGGAGTCAAGCCCCCACCCTGTGCTCACCGTCGGCGTGCAGGAGACCGCCGATGCGGCGGGGAGCGGAGCCGCCGCCGTGGGCACCCTGCGCCGCGACGACGGAGGGCCGCGCAGGCTGATGGAGTCGCTGGCCGAACTGCACCTGCGCGGCGTCCGGGTGGACTGGGACGCCGTCTTCGCCGGGCACGCGCCCCGCCGCGTGGACCTCCCCACTTACCCGTTTCAGCGCGAGCGGTACTGGCTGGAGGACGGCGCGGACGACGTCGCCGACGTGACCTCGGCGGGGCTGACCCCCGCCGGGCACCCGCTGCTCGGCGCGGTCATCGCCCTGGCCGACGCCGACGGCCTGCTCCTCACCGGACGGCTGTCCGCGCAGACCCAGCCATGGCTGGCCGACCACGCCGTGCGGGGCGCGATCCTGCTGCCGGGCACCGCGTTCCTGGAGCTCGCGGTGCAGGCGGGCGACCGGGTCG
>NZ_JBHVHQ010001023.1:0-2803 GCF_042800135.1 Streptomyces sp. NPDC057654
CGGGAGGACCGCCCCGTATCGACCCGGCCGAGCGGCAGGGCCGGGAGAGCCGCCCCCTGTCGACCCCGCGCACCGGTGACGGCCGGGCCCGCGCCGGATAGCGTCTGAAGCGTGGCTCAGTTTCGGCTCCAGGGGAGCAAGATGCTCGCCGTCGACATGACAGGCGACGCGGTCAAGGCCAAGAACGGCGCGATGGTCGCGTACGACGGCGAGATGACGTTCAAGAAGCGCACGGGCGGCGGCGAGGGCCTGCGGGGCATGGTGACCCGCCGCCTCACGGGGGAACAGATGGAAGTCATGGAGGTGAAGGGCCGCGGCACCTGCTATTTCGCGGACCGGGCGAGCGAGATCAACCTGGTGGAGCTGCGCGGCGAGAAGCTGTACGTCGAGGCGAGCAACTTGCTCTGCACGGACGCGGCGCTGCGCACCGGCACGACCTTCACGGGGCTGCGCGGCGCGTCCCAGGGCAACGGGCTGTTCACCACCAGCGTGGAGGGCACCGGTCAGGCCGCGATCCTCTCGGACGGCACGGCGATCGTGCTGCGCGTGACGCCGCAGATGCCGCTCCAGGTCGACCCCGGCGCGTACATAGCGCACACGGGCAATCTGAAGCAGCACTTCCAGTCGGGCGTGAACTTCCGCACGTTCATCGGGGAGGGCTCGGGCGAGGCGTTCCAGATCCGGTTCGAGGGGGACGGGCTGGTGTACGTGCAGCCGAGCGAGCGCAACACGATCGGGGGCGACGTGTAATGCCGTTCCAGATGCTCAACTCGCGCATGGTGGAGGGCCGGGTCCTGCCGGGGCAGCGGATGTTCAGCCAGCGCGGCGCGATGCTGGCCTACCAGGGCGATGTGTCCTTCACGCCCAGCATCACGGGCGGCCAGGGCGGTGTGCTGTCGATGATCGGGCGGCGGGTGGCCAACGAGGCGACGCCGCTGATGATCGTGGAGGGCGACGGCGCGGTGATGTTCGGCCACGGCGGGCACCATGTGCACGTCATCGAGATGACCGGCGACACCCTCTATGTGGAGTCGGACCGGCTGCTGGCCTTCGACGGGACGCTCGATCAGGGCACGATGTTCATGGGGTCGCAGGGCGGCGTGATGGGGATGGTGCGCGGCCAGGTCACCGGGCAGGGCCTGTTCACCACGACGCTCAAGGGGCACGGCGCCGCGGCCGTGCTGGCGCACGGCGGCTTCGTGGAGCTGCCGATCGCGCCGGGCCGGCCCGTCCATGTGGACCCGCAGGCGTATGTGGCGCACCGCGGCGACGTGCGCAACAAGCTGTCCACGGCGATCGGCTGGCGCGAGATGGTGGGCCGCGGCTCGGGCGAGGCGTTCCAGCTGGAGCTGTCGGGCAGCGGCACGGTGTACGTACAGGCGTCGGAGGAAAAGCTGTGACCGGTCCGGACATCTATGACGCGCAGACGCTGCCGGTGGACGACAACGTCAATTCGTATGCCTTCAGCGTGGACCTCAACGGCCAGTGGTTCCTACAGAAGGGGAAGATGGTCGCCTATTACGGGCAGATCGACTTCCACGGCATCGGGCTGGGGCGTCTCGACAGCCTCATCGCGCACAGTTTCCACTCGCCGCTGCACGCCTCCGACTGGGTGGTGGCGGAGGGCCGGGGCAAGATGGTGCTCGCGGACCGGGCCTTCGACGTCAACTCGTACGACCTCGAAAACGGCAATCTCACCGTACGCTCCGGCAATCTCTTGGCTTTTCAACCGTCCCTTTCGCTGAAGCAGTCGATCATTCCGGGGTTCCTCACGCTGATCGGCACGGGCAAGTTCGTGGCCGCGTCGAACGGTCCGGTGGTCTTCGTGGAGCCGCCGATCCGGGTCGATCCGCAGGCGCTGGTCGGCTGGGCCGACTGCCCGTCCCCCTGCCACCATTACGACCACCAGTACCTGCGCGGCGTACTGGGCGGCGTGCGGGCGTGGACGGGGATCGGCGGCACGTCGGGCGAGGAGCACCAATTCGAGTTCGTGGGGAGCGGCACGGTGCTGTTGCAGTCCACGGAGCAGCTGATGCCCGAGCTGGCGACGGGGGCGGTGCCACAGCAGGAAGGCGTTCCGAATGCAACCGGTGCAAATCAGCCATCCCAACCGGGGGGCTCCGGCCAGCTGGGAGCCCTCCAGCGTCGTTTCGGGCTGTGAGCGGTACTCTGCAGAGGGTGACGTCGAACGCGTGACCATATAGCGCCACCCCGCCCTGCCCGATTCCGGCCGGTACGCCCCCGAACGATCACGGTCCGGCGTCGGGCGGCGGGGTCCAGCACCGCCTCGCATGGCCGATAATGATTCATATTTCAACTTCCTTAGGTAGAATCCATCCATGGACACCGAGAACGGCTCCCGCTGGCTCAGCGACGAGGAACAGCGCGCCTGGCGTGCCCACCTGGACGTCAGCCGGCTCCTGTCGCACCAGCTAGAACGGGACCTGCAACCCTTCGGCCTCACCAACAACGACTACGAGATCCTGGTCAACCTCTCGGAGTCGGAGGACCACCGGATGCGGATGAGCGACCTCGCCACCGTCACCCTCCAGTCCAAGAGCCGCCTCTCGCACCAGATCACCCGGATGGAGAACGCCGGACTGGTCCGCCGCGAGAACTGCGAGTCCGACCGCCGCGGGCTCTACGCGGTCCTGACCGAGCAGGGCTGGGAGACGATGCGCCAGGTCGCGCCGCACCACGTCGCCTCCGTGCGCAGGCACTTCATCGACCTGCTCACGAACGACGACCTCAAGGCGCTCTACGGCTCCCTCGCGCCCGTCGCCAAGCACCTGCGCACCACGCG
>NZ_JBHVHQ010001024.1:0-2800 GCF_042800135.1 Streptomyces sp. NPDC057654
CGGCGCCGGGCTGGGCGCGCGATCCGGCCCGCCCGGGGGGGGGGGGGGGCGGGGGGGCGGGGGGGCCGGGCGCGGGGTCGGGCTTCTCGGTCGACGGCGGCCCGGCGCTGCCCGATCCGCGCTCGCGCCGCCAGCCGGACGGCCCGGACGGGCCGAGCGCCGTCGTCGACCACGGCCGTTTCGGGTGGCGGCATCCGTGGCGCGGCCGGCCGCTGCCGGGGGCGGTCCTGTACGAGCTGCACGTCGGTACGTTCACCCGCGAGGGCACCTTCGACGCCGCGGCGCGGCGGCTTCCGCATCTGGCGGACCTCGGGGTGACGCATGTCGAGCTGATGCCCGTATGCCCGTTCCCGGGTACGCATGGCTGGGGGTACGACGGTGTGGCGCCGTGGGCGGTGCACGAGCCGTATGGCGGGCCGGACGGGCTGAAGCGCTTCGTGGACGCGGCGCACGCGCTGGATCTGGGCGTGGTGCTCGACGTGGTCCACAACCACCTGGGCCCGTCGGGCAACTGCCTTCCCGCGTACGGTCCGTACTTCACGGAGCGGCACCACACGCCGTGGGGCGCGGCCGTGAATCTGGACGCGCCGGGTTCGGACGAGGTCCGCCGCTATCTGACGGGTTCGGCGCTGGCGTGGCTGCGCGACTACCGGGTGGACGGGCTGCGGCTGGACGCGGTGCACGCGCTGGCCGACACCCGTGCCGAGCACTTCCTCGCGGAGCTGTCGGCCGCCGTGGACGCGCTGGCCGCGCGGGTCGGGCGGCCGCTGTTCCTGATCGCGGAGTCCGACCTCAACGATCCGCGGACCGTCGCGCCGCGGGAGGCGGGCGGCCATGGGGTGCACGCCCAATGGAACGACGACTTCCACCACGCCGTGCACGCCGCCCTGACCGGCGAGTCGCAGGGCTATTACGCCGATTTCGCCGCCGCCCCGACGGAGGCGCTCGTCAAGGTCCTCACCGCTGGTTTCTTCCACGACGGCGCGTACTCGTCGTTCCGGGGCCGCTCGCACGGCCGCCCCCTCGATCTGCGCACGACGCCCGCCCACCGGCTGCTGGCGTACACGCAGACCCATGACCAGGTCGGCAACAGGGCGCTCGGGGACCGGCTCGCCGCCGCTCTCTCCCCCGGGCTGCTCGCGTGCGCGGCGGCGCTCGTGCTGTGCGCCCCGTTCACGCCGATGCTCTTCATGGGCGAGGAGTGGGGCGCCCGTACGCCGTGGCAGTACTTCACCGACCATCCGGATCCGGAGCTGGCGGAGGCGGTGCGGACGGGGCGGCGGCGGGAGTTCGCGGCGCACGGCTGGGCCGAGGAGGACATCCCGGACCCGCAGTCCCCGGCCACCCGCGAGCGGTCCTGCCTCGACTGGTCCGAGCCCGGACAGGCTCCGCACGACGAGCTGCTCGCCTGGTACCGGCGCCTGATCGAGCTGCGCCGTACGGAGCCGGAGCTCACCGACCCGGACCCCGGACTGCGCTCAGGGCTGTCGGTGACCAGCGAGCTGACGGTGACGATGCGCGCGGGCCGGCTGCACATCGTCGTCAATCCGGCCAAGGGGCCGGTGGAGGTGTGGCTCGGGCCGGACGCACGGTGCACGGAGGTGGTGGCGGCGTGGCGGCCGGTGGAGCTGCGGGACGAGGGGGGAAGCGTGCTCGTACCGCCGGAGACGGCGGCGATCGTGCGCTGAGAAAGGCGGATGGCGACACCCGCGAAAGGATGCCGCCACCGTGTGACCGTACTGCCCAGGGCAGGAATCAGCCGTTGCCGCCGCCCTTGACGGCGCTGTTGGCGAGCCACTGGTCCCAGGAGAGGTTCCAGTCGCCGTAGCCGTTGCCCTCCTGGACGGTCTTCGGGGCGTTCTTCACGTCGAAGACGTCACCGGGGATGACCTGGTTGTAGAACCACTCGGCGTCGCCGTTGGTGCGCATGCCGATGCAGCCGTGCGTCTCGTTGGTGTTGCCGCCGAGCGTGTCCGCCGCCTTGTTCATGTGGGCGTATGTGCCGGACGGCGTGAGGTGCACCGCGTAGTAGTACCAGTCGTTGTACGCGTCCGAGCCGAAGCCGACCGACTGCGAGGTCATGTACACCTTGTGCTGCTTGTCCATGACCGGCATGACGCCGCCCCAGGTGTCGCGCCCGGGGGCGCCCAGGGTGACGGGCAGCGTCTTGACCTTCTTGCCGTCCTTCTCGACGGTGAGGGTGTGGGCGTCGTTGTCCGCCGTGGCGATCAGCGAGCGGCCCACGGTCCAGGTCTCGGACGCGTTCTTGACGGTGTAGTGCCGCCCGCCGGTGTTCACGCCGTTGAGGTTGGCCTTGACGGTCACCTTGGTGCCCGGCTTCCAGTACTCCTTCGGCCGGAAGTCGATGCGGGCGGGGTGATCCGCCGACCAGTCCTGCACCCAGCTCCAGGCGCCGTCCACGTGCGGACTGGTGGAGACCTCCAGGGCCTTCTGCACCGCTGCCTTGTCGGTGACCTTCTTGTCGAAGGTGACCGACACCGGCATCCCGACGCCGTACGTACCGCCGTCCGCCGTGTTGATCTTGAAATTGACCGGGTTCTTCGGCTTCAGGGTGGTGAACCCGGAGGTCTTGGTCGTGCTGTGGCCGTCGGAGTCCTTGGCCGTCGCGGTCACCGTGTACTTGGCGCCCGTCTCCAGGTGCCCGCTGCTCTGCCACGAGGTGTCGCCGGAGCCCATGGCCCCCGTGGCGGCCTTGCCGTCCGGCCCGGTGACCTTGACCTCGGTCAGCTTGCCGCCGCTGGCGGTCACCTTGACCGGCTTGTCCGTGTCGACCGTGGCG
>NZ_JBHVHQ010001025.1:0-2791 GCF_042800135.1 Streptomyces sp. NPDC057654
GTGGAAGGGGTTGACATAGCTGTAACAGCGGCGTCCGGCGCGTTCCGGCAGAGAAGTCATGGGAGCACGTTACCGACTGGTCGGTACGGGTGGGAACTGTCCAACCGCCTCCGCTCGGGGAGCGCGCTCCCCGAGCGCTACGGCGTATGCGTGATCCCGCCGTCGACCCGCAGATTTATCCCGTTCACGTAGTCCGCGACGGGACTGGCCAGATACGCCACAGCCGCCGCGACATCGTCGGGGCGCCCCAGCCGCCCCACCGGATTCGGCGCGTACCGCGACGTCACCTCCGGCTCCAGCCGCCCCCAGCCGTCGTCCTCGCCGCGGGTGCGCGCCCGCTCCTGGAACATCGACCGCAGCGACGGCGTCATGACCACGCCGGGGCTCACGCAGTTCGCGGTGACCCCCGTCCCGGCGAGGTGCCGCGCCAGGCTCGTCGTCATGTTCACCACCGCGGCCTTCGCGGCGGAGTACTCGACCATGTTCGGCAGCGGCGTCGTCACCGCCCGGCTCCCGACGTTGATCACCCGCCCCCAGCCGCACTCGCGCATCGACGGCACCATCTCGCGCGTCATCCGCACCGCGGAGATCACATTGCCGTCGAACGCGGCCGTCCAGTCGGCGGGCTCCGCGCTGTCCCAGTCGTGCTCGGTGAACGGCCCGGCGTTGTTGACCAGGATCCGCGCCCCGAAGGAGCGCGCCGCGGCCCCGATGCTCTCGGCCGCGCCCTCCTCGGCGAGATCCCCGAGCACCACCTCGGCCCGTACGCCCCGCCGCGCGACCTCCTCGGCGGCCTTGGCCGCGGCCGCCGCGTCCCGCCCGTGCACCAGGACGTCGCAGCCCTCGGCCGCCAGCCGCACCGCGATCGCCGTCCCGATGCCGCCGCTGCTGCCGGTCACCAGCGCGGCACAACCCGTCAGCTCCAAGTCCATGGCGCAAAGTTAGTCCCACCCGCCCCTCTGGCAACAGAGGACCGACGGGGGCCGAACAGGGGCCGGACGGAGGCCGGACACCGGAGGCAGATGGCAGAAAGGGTGGGGAACCCGTCATTGCGGCCATCGGACGGCCCGCGCAGCATGGGTGCCATGACGTTTCAGCACAAGGTGCTCATCGTCCTCTTCGACGGCGTGCAGAGCCTCGACGTGACCGGCCCCCTTGAGGTCTTCGCCGGCGCCTCGGCGCAGGCGGACCGGCCCGACGCGTACCGCATCCGCACCGCCTCCCTCGACGGCGCGCCCGTACGCACCTCCAGCGGCCTCACCCTCACCCCCGACACCGCGCTGGAGGGCCTCCGCACCCCCGACACCCTCCTCGTGCCGGGCGGCCAGGGCGCACGCACCCCGGACCCCCGCCTCGTGGACTGGCTGCGTCGCCGCGCCCCGGCGGCCGGCCGCCTCGTCTCCGTTTGCACGGGCGCCCTGCTGCTCGCCGAGGCCGGGCTGCTCGACGGCCGCCGGGTCACCACCCACTGGTCGGACTGCGCCGTCCTCGCCGAACGCTTCCCCGCCGTCGAGGTCGACCCCGAGCCCATCTTCGTGCGCGACGGCAAGGTCGCCACGTCCGCCGGCGTCACCTCGGGCATCGACCTCGCGCTGGCCCTGGTCGAGGAGGACCTCGGCCGGGACGCCGCGCTCGCCATCGCCCGCCACCTCGTCGTCTTCCTGCGCCGGCCCGGCAACCAGACGCAGTTCAGCGCCCAGCTCGCCGCCCAGACCGCGAGCCGCCGCCCGCTGCGGGACGTACAGCAGTGGATCACGGACCGCCCCGACGCGGACCTGTCCGTGGAGGCCCTCGCCCGGCGCGCGAACCTCTCGCCCCGCCACTTCGCCCGCGCCTTCCAGGCCGAGACCGGAGTGGCCCCCGGCCGCTACGTCGACCAAGTGCGCCTGGAGGCCGCGCGCCGCCTGCTGGAGGACACCGCCGACGGCGTCGAGCAGATCTCCCGCGCCTGCGGCTACGGCACACCCGAGGCCATGCGCCGCGCCTTCCTGCGGACGCTGGGCACGGCGCCCGCCGAGTACCGCCGCCGCTTCACCCCCACGCCCACCGCCTGAAACCATCCTCGACCTACTCGGCATAGGAGCCAGTACATGCAGACCGCCATCCTCCTGTACGAAGGCGTCACCGCCCTCGACGCCATCGGCCCGTACGAGACGCTCAGCCGCCTCCCGGGCGCACAGACCGTATTCGTCGCCGAACGGCCCGGCCTCATACGCAACGAGAAGGGCAGCCTCGGCCTGATGGCCGACGCGTCCCTCGACGATGTGACCGCGCCGGACGTCGTCGTCGTGCCGGGCGCTCCCGACACCAGCGGGCCCCGCGAGTCCGCGGCCGTCCAGGACTGGCTGCGGGCCGTCGACGCCACCAGCACCTGGACGACGTCCGTGTGCACCGGCTCCCTCGTCCTCGCCCGGACCGGCCTCCTCACGGGCCGCCGCGCCACCACGCACTGGGAGCAACTGGACCTGCTCGCCTCCTTCGGCGTCGAGGCCACGAGCGAACGCGTCGTCACCGACGGCAAGTACGTCACCGCCGCGGGCGTCTCCTCCGGCATCGACATGGGCCTCACCCTCGCCGGCCGCATCGCCGGCGACCGCATCGCCCAGGCGATCCAGCTCCTCATCGAATACGACCCGCAGCCCCCGTACGACGCGGGCTCCCCGCAGAAGGTCTCGCCCGAACTCGTGGCCGAACTGCGCGCCGCGGGCTGACGGTTCGCGGACGCGGCGGCGCCATTTGGTCGATGATGAACCGTCAGCCCTCCGCCGCGTCCAGTTCCTGACGCCACAGC
>NZ_JBHVHQ010001026.1:0-2786 GCF_042800135.1 Streptomyces sp. NPDC057654
GCTTACCCCGCCGCCACCCCGGTCGCGGAGCCCGCCGCCGACTCGCCGTTCCTCGCCTGGCTGCGCGCCCCGCGCCCCGCCGTCGGCCCCGGCATCTGGACGTTCCGCTACCGGCCGAAGCCCCCCGAGGAGCCCGACGCCATCCCCGGCCGCCAGCTGATCAGCGGGGCCGTCGTCGCCCTGCTCTGCGCCTGGCTGCTCTGGTCCCTGCTGTGGAACAACTACCTCGGCGCGTACTGGTACTGGCCGCTGACCCTGCTGACCCCCGACTCCTGGTTCGAGGCCGGCGGCGGCGAGTACGGCCCGGGCTGGTGGGCGCAGCGCGTCTACCTCGCCATCGTCATCTGCGTGATAGTCGTCGTCTTCGGCCGCCTCGGCCGCTGGCCGCAGGTCTGGCGCCGGTACGCGGCCCCCGCCCTGCGCCGCCTCTGGGACGACGCCGACGCCCCGGCCGCCCCGCCCGCCCCGCAGAGCGACCCGGCCCTGTGGCCCGAACTGCGCGCCGCGGGCGCCCCCGACGCCGCCGACCGGCTGGCCGCCGAGGCGCGCGCCGGGGCGATGACCGACGTCGACCACGCCCGTATCGACCGCGCCTGGCAGTCCGTACGGGCCCGGCCCAGCCGCCTCGCCGCCTTCACCGACACCGTGCTGCGCCACGGCGCGGCCGCCTGCGCCCACCCCTCCGGCGCCCGCGACCTGCCCGTACGGACCGGCCACCACGACCTTGTCGCGCGCCAGGTGCGCATCGGCACCGCGGTCGAGGACCCGCGCAACCCGTACGACCACCGGGGCGCCGGATACGCGCTGGACCCGGCGCTGCTCGGCACCTCGCTGCTCGCCGTCGGACCGCCGGGCTGCGGGAAGACCGGGCGGCTGGTGCGGCCGGTCGTCGAGTCGCTGTGCCTGGAGGCGCTCGCCGGGCGGGCCGCCGTCGTGGCGGTGGGCGCGTCCGGAGCGGGGCTCGCCCCGGACGCCTCCTTCGACGTCGTCATCAAGATCGGCAGCCCCGGCTCCGCCTACGCCCTCGACCTGTACGGCGGCGCCGACGACCCCGACGAGGCGGCCGGAGTCCTCGCCGAAGCGCGCGTCGGGGACCTTTCCGCCGCCCTCCCCGGCGGCGACGGCCGCCGCGCCGCGACCACGCTCGCCCAGCTCATCGGCCCCTTCCGGGCGGCCCACGACCGCTACCCGACCGTCGCCGAACTCCGCGAGCTGCTGGACGGACCAGCCGCCGGCGGCGCCGCGATCGCCGCCCTGCGCGAGAAGCTGACCGCCGCCGGCCGGCACGCCCACGCCCGCGAACTCGACGCCCGCGAACGGCAGGCGACGCGCCCCGGCGACGTCGGCGCGATGCTCGCGGACCGGCTCGCGCTGCTGGACCGGCCCGCCTTCGCGGACTCCTTCCACCACGAGGACGGCGCCGAGCCGTTCTCGCTGCGCGCCCTCGAACACCCCCTCCGGGTCCGCGTCGACCTGCCCGAACGCGGCCACACCGAGGCGTCCAGGATGCTCGCGCGGCTCGTACTCGCCCAGTTCGCCGAATGCGCGGTGGGCCGCGGCGACCGGTCGCTGTTCGCCTGCCTCGTCCTCGACGACGCCACCAGCACCGTCACCGCCGAGGCGCTGCGCGGCCTCCAGCGGCTGCGGTCCGCGAACGCCGGGGCCGTCCTCGCGCTCCGTACGCTCGACGACGTCCCCGACGCGCTGCGCTCCGCGCTGCTCGGCGCGGTCGGCTGCCGGATGGCGTTCAGCGGCGTGACGACGTGGGACGGCGCGCGGTTCGCGGAGGTCTGGGGCAAGGAGTGGGTGGAGGACCGGGACATCACGGACCGTCAGATCATCGCCCACGAGCCGCTGACCCGTGCCACGCACGTCGTACGCCGCCTGGTCACGGGCCGGGCCGTGACGGCGCAGTCGGTGACCACCCGCAAGGTCGAGCGCGAGCGCTGGTCCGCCTCCGAGCTCGCGCACTCCGTCCCCGCCGGGCACGCGGTGCTGTCGGTGACCTCGGTACGAGGCGCGAGCGCGCCGCCGGTCCTGGTGGACCTGAGGCCGCCGGGTCCGTCCGGTGCGCGCTGAGGCGGCTGAGTCAGGGGGACGCAGGGCCGACTCCTCCCCGCGCAATCCTCCGCTGAGGCAGAATCGAGGGGAGCCGTTCATACGGGACGGCGCAATCGCAGCAACGCCCCGCGAAGGTGCCATGCCTCCCACGCTCGCCTCACTCGTCCACCACTCCGCGCTCAAGCTCACCGTGCTCGCGGGGGAGGACAAGCTGGAGACCCCCGTGCGCTGGGCGCACGTCAGCGAGCTGGCCGACCCGGTGCCCTGGATGGAGGGCGGCGAACTCCTCCTCGTCACCGCCATGAAGATCGACGCGGAGAACCCCGCCGCCATGCGCCGCTACGTGAAGCGGCTGGTCGGCGCCGGCGTCGTCGGGCTCGGCTTCGCCGTCGGCGTCAACTACGAGCAGGTGCCGAAGCCCCTGGTCGACGCGGCGAAGGGGGAGGGGCTGCCGCTGCTCGCGGTGCCGCGCCGCACGCCGTTCCTCGCGATCAGCAAGGCCGTCTCCGCGGCCATCGCCGCCGAGACCTATCGCGCGGTGACCGCGGGCTTCGAGGCACAGCGCGAGCTGACCCGCGCCGCCCTCAGCGCCGACGGCCCGGCCGCGCTGCTCGCCCGGCTCGCCGCCCACCTCGACGGCTGGGCCGCGCTCTACGACGCGTCGGGGGCGCGGGTGGCCGCCGCCCCCGAATGGGCCGCGCGCCGCGCGGCGCGGCTCGGCGGGG
>NZ_JBHVHQ010001027.1:0-2783 GCF_042800135.1 Streptomyces sp. NPDC057654
TCAGTGGTGAGACTACGGTTCACCACTGACAACGCTCACTCGGTTTTCCGGCGAGCCTCGCTCCGCACCGGCAAAGGCCCGCTCGCGGCCGCCTCGACGACCTTCAGCAGGACGACCGAGCGCGCCTCGACCGTCAGCGGGTCCCCGGCGCGGCGCCGGACCCCCGCCCCCTGCCCCGATTCGTGCGCCGTGTCCACCAGCACCTCGTACGCGCCCGCCCACGGCGCCCCCGGCAGCGTGCAGCGCACCGCCTCGTCGCCCGCGTGCAGCAGCGCGAGGAAGCTGTCGTCCACCACCGGCACGCCCTGCGGATCGCGCTGCGCGATGTCCCGGCCCGACAGGTACATGCCCACCGTCGACGACGGCGCGTACCAGTCCGCCTCCGTCATCTCCGCCCCGGCCGCCGTGAACCAGGCAAGGTCCCGCAGCCCGTCCGGGGTCTGCCGGCCGGAGAAGAAGGCGCGCCGGCGCAGCACCGGATGGGCGCGGCGCAGCGCGATCAGCCGCGCCACGAGATCGCGCAGCGCCCGCCACCCGGAGTCCCCGAGCAGCGACCAGTCCAGCCAGCTCGTCTCGTCGTCCTGGCAGTACGCGTTGTTGTTGCCGCCCTGGGTGCGCCCCATCTCGTCGCCCGCGACGAGCATCGGCACCCCCGTGGACAGCAGCAGCGTGGTCAGCATGTTGCGCAGCTGCCGCCGCCGCAGCGCCCGCACGGCCGCGTCGTCGCTCTCGCCCTCCGCCCCGCAGTTCCACGCCCGGTTGTCGTCGGTGCCGTCCCGGTTGCCCTCCCCGTTGGCCTCGTTGTGCTTGTGCTCGTACGACACGAGGTCGCGCAGCGTGAAGCCGTCGTGCGCGGTGATGAAGTTGACGGACGCGTACGGGCGGCGGCCGCCCCACGCGTACAGGTCGCTGGAGCCGGAGAGCCGGTACCCGAGGTCGCGTACGTCCGGGAGGGCGCCCCGCCAGAAGTCGCGCACCGCGTCCCGGTAGCGGTCGTTCCACTCCGTCCACAGCGGCGGGAAGGACCCCACCTGATAGCCGCCGGAACCGACGTCCCACGGCTCGGCGATCAGCTTGACCCGCCGCAGCACCGGGTCCTGGGCGATGACGGCGAGGAACGGCGAGAGCATGTCGACGTCGTGCATGGAGCGCGCCAGCGCCGCCGCCAGGTCGAACCGGAAGCCGTCGACCCCCATCTCCGTCACCCAGTAGCGCAGCGAGTCCGTGATCAGCCGCAGGACGTTGGGCTGCACCACATGGAGGGTGTTGCCGCACCCCGTGTAGTCCGCGTAGCGCCGCAGGTCGCCCTGGAGGCGGTAGTACCCCCGGTTGTCGATGCCGCGCAGCGACAGCGTCGGCCCGTACTCGCCCGCCTCCGCGGTGTGGTTGTAGACGACGTCGAGGATCACCTCGATGCCCGCCGCGTGCAGCGCCCGCACCATCCGCTTGAACTCGCCGACCTGCTCGCCGCGCGTGCCCGAAGCGGAATAGGACGCGTGCGGCGCGAAATATCCGACCGAGTTGTAGCCCCAGTAGTTGCCCAGCCCCCGGCGCAGCAGATGGTCCTCATGGGCGAACTGGTGCACCGGCAGCAGCTCCACCGCCGTCACCCCGAGCTCCCGCAGATGGCCGACCGCCGCCGGATGCGCGAGCCCCGCGTACGTGCCGCGCAGCCGCTCCGGGATGTCCGGGTGGCGCATGGTGAAGCCGCGCACGTGCAGCTCGTAGATGACGGAATCGGCCCACGGCGTCTTCGGCCGGTGGTCGTCCGCCCAGTCGTCGTCGTCATGCACGACGACGCCCTTGGGGACGTACGGGGCCGAGTCCCGCTCGTCGCGCACGGTGTCCGCCACATGCTGCTGCGGCCAGTCCCGCACGTGCCCGTACAACTCGGCGGGCAGCGCGCCGCGCCCCCTCCCCGCCGTCCCGTAGCCGGTGAACTCGCCGTCCACGGCCCGCGCGTACGGATCGAGGAGCAGTTTGGCCGGGTTCCAGCGGGCGCCCATCCAGGGGTCCCAGCGGCCGTGGACGCGATAGCCGTACCGCTGGCCGGGGAACACGCCCGGTACGAAGCCGTGCCAGATCTCATGAGTCAGCTCCCCGAGCACACAGCGCGTCTCCGTGCCGTCCTCGGCGAACAGACACAGCTCCACCGCCTCGGCGCCGCCCGCCCAGAGCGCGAAATTCGTCCCCGCCACACCGTCCGGGCCGACCCTGAAGCGCGCCCCCAGCGGTTCCGAACTCCCCGTCCACACCCGGGCCCCCGCCCGCCGCCCGCCATTGCGCGCGGCCGGCCCGGCGGGGGAGGGCCCGGTGGGGGAGGCCGGACCGGGGGCGGCCGGGGGAGGGGCGCCGTTCGTACGGGTCCGGGCCGGCCCTTCCCGGACGGTCCCCTGCTCGGCTGCGCTCGACACCTGTTCGCCTCCGGGCGGCTCGCGGACGGCTGTTTCCTGCTGCACAGGACGGCACCGCCACCGCTCCGGCGTCCCGGCCGGGCGGACGCGATCCCGTCCTTTTACCTGTTCTTCCCAGAACAGGGCATGTCATCACACCAGCGGCCGGTCCCGGCGGTCGCCCGCGCCCTCGTTTCCCCCGGTGGGGGACCGTCGTTGGGCCCGGCGTGACACATGCAACGAAGCGCGGGGCGCGCACGGGGGCCAGACTCTGCTTCGCAACGGCCGTATCGGCGCTCACGGGGCTCGCGGCGCTCACGGGGTGCGGCCACGGCGGACCCGCGCCGGACGACGGCGCGCGCCCGGCCCAGGAAGTCATCAAGGTCGCGC
>NZ_JBHVHQ010001028.1:0-2782 GCF_042800135.1 Streptomyces sp. NPDC057654
GTGCGGGACGAGTTCACGGCGACGCCCGCGCACGTACGGGCGGCGGCGCTCGACCACGTGTCGCGGCGGCTCGTCGAGCGGACCGAGGAGATCGCGCGGCTGATCTCCGCCGAGAACGGCAAGCCGGTCAAGTGGGCCCGCGGCGAGGTCGGACGCGCCGTGTCGGTGTTCCGCTTCGCGGCCGAGGAGGCCCGCCGGTTCAACGGCGGCGAGGCGCAGCGGCTGGACACCGACGCCGGCGGCGTCGGCCGCCTGGCGCTCACCCGCCGCTTCCCGCGCGGCCCGGTCCTCGGCATCGCGCCGTTCAACTTCCCGCTGAACCTGTGCGCCCACAAGGTCGCCCCGGCGATCGCCGTCGGCACGCCGATCATCCTCAAGCCCGCCCCGGCCACCCCGCTGTCCGGCCTGATCATCGGCGAGCTGCTCGCCGAGACCGACCTGCCGGCCGGCTCGTGGAGCGTGCTGCCCGTCGGCAACGACCGGATGCCCGGCCTGGTGGCCGACGAGCGGCTGCCCGTCATCTCCTTCACCGGCTCCGGCCCCGTCGGCTGGTCCCTGCTGGACGCCGCGCCCCGCAAGCACACCACCCTGGAGCTCGGCGGCAACGGCGCGGCCGTCGTCCTCGCCGACTGGTCCTCCGAGGCCGACCTGGACCGCGCGGCGCAGCGCATCGCCACGTTCTCCAACTACCAGGGCGGCCAGTCCTGCATCTCGGTGCAGCGCGTGATCGCCGACGTGAGCGTCTACGACCGGCTCGTGCCGAAGGTCGTCGCGGCCGTCGAGGCGCAGGTCACCGGGGACCCGTCCGACGACGCGACCGACGTCGGCCCGCTGGTCAGCGAGGACGCCGCCAAGCGCGTCGAGTCCTGGGTCGACGAGGCCGTACAGGCGGGCGCGAAGCTCCTCGCGGGCGGCAAGCGGGACGGCGCCTCGTACGCCCCGACCGTCCTCGCGGACGTGCCCGCCGGTGTGAAGGTCGCCTGCGAGGAGATCTTCGGCCCGGTCCTGACCCTGACGAAGGCCGACGGCGAGGAGGCGGCCTTCGCGGCCGTCAACGACTCGCCGTACGGGCTCCAGGCGGGCGTCTTCACCCGCGACGTGCAGACCGCCTTCCGCGCCCACCGCGCCCTGGAGGTCGGCGGCGTGATCATCGGCGACGTGCCGTCCTACCGCGCCGACCAGATGCCCTACGGCGGCGCCAAGCAGTCCGGCGTGGGCCGCGAGGGCGTGCGGTACGCCATGGAGGACTACACCTACGAGCGCGTCCTGGTCCTCACCGACCTCGACCTCTGAGCGGGCCCGGCGCTTGAACGCGGCGCGCTCCGGAACCCTGTACCCGGAGCGCGCCCCGTTCCCCCGCCCCGGCGGCCGCGTACGCCGCCACCAGGCATCACGGACTACGACCCGTTCCGCCGCCCCGTCCTCACGCGGCGGAGCCGGCTACACCGGCCCGCGTCCGTTCTGCGCGGGGGCTGGTAGAGCCCGTACGGATCGGGTACATACGGACGAGTAGCACCGGTCGGTAGCCGACCGGTACAACCCGACACCGCGGCGAGGTGAGCCCTCATGACCGCACCATCCGTACGACCCGTGAGCGAACGCGAGGCACGACAGGTCGCCGAGGCCGCCCGCGAACAGGACTGGCGCAAGCCCAGCTTCGCCAAGGAGCTGTTCCTCGGCCGCTTCCGGCTCGATCTGATCCACCCCCACCCGATGCCGGAACCGGAGGCCGTCGACCGCGGCGAGGAGTTCCTCGCCAAGCTGCACGCCTTCTGCGAGACGGAGATCGACGGCGCCCGCATCGAGCGCGAGGCGCGGATCCCGGACGAGACGATCAACGGGCTCAAGGAGCTCGGCGCACTCGGGATGAAGATCGACACGAAGTACGGCGGACTCGGCCTCACCCAGGTGTACTACAACAAGGCCCTGGCCCTGGTCGGCTCCGCCAACCCCGCGCTCGGCGCGCTGCTCTCCGCCCACCAGTCCATCGGCGTGCCCCAGCCGCTGAAGATCTTCGGCACCCAGGAGCAGAAGGACGCCTTCCTGCCCCGCTGCGCCCGTACGGACATCTCCGCGTTCCTGCTCACCGAGCCGGACGTGGGCTCGGACCCGGCCCGCCTCGCGACGTCCGCCGTGCCCGACGGCGACTCGTACATACTCGACGGCGTCAAGCTCTGGACCACCAACGGCGTCGTCGCCGACCTCCTCGTCGTGATGGCCCGGGTCCCCAAGTCCGAGGGCCACAAGGGCGGCATCACCGCCTTCGTCGTCGAGGCCGCCGCCGAGGGCGTCACCGTCGAGCGGCGCAACGCCTTCATGGGGCTGCGCGGCATCGAGAACGGCGTGACCCGCTTCCACCGGGTCCGCGTCCCGGCCGCGCACCGCATCGGCCCGGAGGGCGCCGGCCTGAAGATCGCGCTCACCACCCTCAACACCGGCCGCCTCTCGCTGCCCGCCATGTGCGTCGGCGCCGGCAAATGGGCCCTGAAGATCGCCCGCGAGTGGTCGGTGGCGCGCGAGCAGTGGGGCAAGCCGATCGCCAGGCACGAGGCCGTCGGCGCCAAGATCTCCTTCATCGCGGCCACCACCTTCGCCCTCGAAGCCGTCGTCGACCTCTCCTCCCAGATGGCCGACGAGGACCGCAACGACATCCGGATCGAGGCCGCGCTCGCCAAGCTGTACGGCTCCGAGATGGGCTGCCTGATCGCCGACGAGCTGGTCCAGATCCGCGGCGGCCGCGGCTTCGAGACCGCCGCCTCGCTCGCGGCCCGCGGCGAACGCG
>NZ_JBHVHQ010001029.1:0-2777 GCF_042800135.1 Streptomyces sp. NPDC057654
GGTACACGCCGGTCGGCTACAACCCGGCCGACAGCTGGGGCGCGCAGGGGCACGGCGCGCCGCAGCAGGGCGGGTACGGACAGCCCGGCGCGCAGCCGAATCCGTACGCGCAGGCGCCTCAGCAGGCCCCGCAGCAGCACGCTCCTCAGCAGCCTCCGCAGGTACCGCAAGCACCGCCCGTCGCTCCTGCCCCCGCTCCCGCTCCCGCCGATCTGAACAAGCGCGACAACGAGGACGCCCGATGACGACCCCGAACCAGCAGCAGGCCCCCCAGGAGCCCGTGCCGCCGCAGGGGCCCCACGCGAACGCCCCGCAGCAGGCCCTCGCCCCGCCCGCCGCACAGCCGTACGGGCAGCCGCACGCACAGCAGCAGTGGCAGGGCGGCGCCTACGGCCAGGGGCAGTACCAAGGCCAGTACCAAAGCCAGGGCCAGCAAGGCCAGGGCCGGCTCTACGGCTACGCCTCGCCGATCCCCGTCCGCCAGGCCAGCCTCAGCGACGCCCTCGCCTCCGAGTGGACCAAGATCAAGTCGGTGCGGTCGACGATGTGGACGCTCGGCGTGCTGGTCGCCCTCGTCCTCGGCATCGGCCTGCTCGTCGCGGTGGCCGTCGGCTCCCAGGGCGAGACCCCCACCCCGCTCCCGAGCTTCGGCTTCTTCGGCGTGCTGCTCGGCTCGATGTGCGTGATCACGCTGGGCGCGCTCACGATGACCTCGGAGTACGGCACCGGGATGATCCGCACGACGCTGACCGCCTGCCCCAGCCGGGGCCGGGTGCTCGCCGCGAAGGGCATGGTCTTCTTCGCGGTCGCGTTCGTGATCACCGCCGTCAGCACGGTGCTCGTCGCGCTGATCCAGTCCGCGCTGCTCAGCGGCACCGTCACCGACGACACGACGACGGGCGGCGACTGGGTGCGGGCCACGATCGGCGTGAGCCTGTACGTCGCGACGCTGGGCCTGCTCGCGATGGGCGTCGGCACGCTGCTGCGGCACTCCGCCGGCGCCGTCACGGTCATGCTGGGCGTGGTGCTGCTGCCGCTGGTGCTGGGCCTGTTCATGGTCTCGCAGAGCCTGCACAAGGTCCGCGAGTTCCTCTTCCTGTACTCGATCCCCAGCCAGCTCAGCGGCTTCTACGGCACCTCGATGGGGGACAACGGCCCGACCGGCTGGACCCCGCTGTGGATCATGCTGGGGCTGACGGCGGTCGTGCTGGCCGGCGCCTACGCCGCCATGTCCAAGCGCGACGTGTAGATCAGGCGGGTGACCACGCCGCGGGGTCAGTACCGCGGCGCGTTACGGGACCGCTGGAGCCGCGCGCTCCGGCGGTCCCGCGCGTTCCAGCACGCCTTGTGCCAGTGCCGCCGGTCCTCCACGCCGCCGTGGTCGGGCCAGGCGACGACGTGCGGGACGCCGGGCGGGATCTCCTGGTCGCAGCCGGGGCACCGGTAGTGCTTGGCCGCGGCGCCGCCGCCGACCATCCGCACGATCCACGGCTCGCCCCGCCAGTCCTCCGAGCGCTCCAGTCCGTAGCGCTCGCTGGGGACGCCGCCCTCATCTCGCGCGGCGGGTTTGTCGGCGCCGCCTCGCGGGCGGTTTCGGCGCGGGGACACGGAACACCTCATGGGGATCTGGAGAGCTACGGGGCGTCACCAGATTACGCGTCAGGGTCACCGGCCCGGGTACACGTAGGGAAGCCGCTCCTCTGGCCTCTCTCTGATCATCATGAAAGTTTATGCGAAGCCGTGCCCTTGGCACGTGTCACCCGTTGTTGCCTACAGGGGGAGTCGCGTCGGTCGCTAGGAGGCGTAAGAGCGATGCGCGTTGGAGCTTTCGTCCTGGCAGCGCAGTTCCCCGGCCAGGGGCAGGGAGAGGCGCTGCACCGCGCCGTACGGACCGCGGAAGTCGCCGAGGAGGCGGGGCTGGACGACGTCTGGCTCGCCGAACACCACTTCGTGCCGTACGGCGTCTGCCCGTCCGCCGTCACCCTCGCCGGGCTGCTGCTCGGCCGTACCCGCCGGATCGGCGTCGGCACCGCCGTCAGCGTGCTGCCGACCGCGCACCCCGTGGCCCTCGGCGAGCAGGCGGCGCTGCTGCACCTCGTCTCCGGCGGGCGGTTCACCCTCGGGGTGGGGCGCGGCGGGCCGTGGGTGGATCTGGAGGTGTTCGGTTCGGGCGTCGAAGCGTACGAATCGGGGTTCCCGGAATCCCTCGAATTGCTGACGCGCTGGCTGCGGGGACCGAGAGTGGGGGCCGGCGGGGAGCGGTACGCCTTCCGCGAGGTCGATGTCGTGCCGCGCGCGGACGAGCTGCCGGAGCTCGCCGAGCCGCCCGTGATCGTCGCCTGTACCTCGCCGGGGACGGCCCGGCTCGCGGCCGAGCGCGGCCTGCCGATGCTGCTGGGCATGCACTGCGGCGACGAGGAGAAGGCGGAGATGGTGGCCCTGTGGCGGGAGCACGCCCTCGCCTCAGGCCGCCCGCCCGAGGAGGTCGCGGCGGCCGGGCACGTATCGGCCGGTGTCGTGCAGATCGAGGACGGCGAGAACACCGCGGCGGAGACCCTGAAGAAGTCGATGCCGGGCTGGCTGCGCCAGGGGCTGGCCGCCCATGTCACGGTCGACGGGCGCGAGCGCGCGATGCGCGACCCGGCGGCCTACACGGAGCTGCTGTGCGGCCTGCATCCGGTCGGCCCGCCGCGGCTGTGCGCGGACCGTCTGACGGCGCTGTCGGAGCGGACCGGCATCCGGCGGTTCGCCCTCCTGACGGAGGGCTCGGGCGATCT
>NZ_JBHVHQ010001030.1:0-2774 GCF_042800135.1 Streptomyces sp. NPDC057654
CCTCCTGGCCCCGCGCGACCTTGTCCTGCTGCGCGCTGACCTGCTTCTCCAGCTTGTCCTGCTTCTCCTTGGCCCCGTTGAACTTCTCGGTGGCCGCCTCCGCCTGCTCGTAGAGGGCGTCGACCTTCGCCTTGACTTCCTTCTTGTCCGGCTTGGGGTCGGCGTGAGCGGCCTGGGACGTGAGAGCTACGGCTGCGGCGGCGGTCGCGGTGAGTACGGTCACGCGCGTGCGGCTCGCTGGCTTGGGTCGACGGTGGGACGCCACGAAGGCGAGCTCCTTCATCCTCCAACCGCCTACCGGGCCTGCTGGGGGACATGCCCCGGCTCCGCGTGAACTGCACGGACTCGGCGGGACCTTCACCGTCATCCCGGATGGATGATCGACCGCGCGAAGGTTCGAGGCCCGACCCTAGTGACCTTCCTGTGATCCGTTCAAATCCTCATAGGCAAAATCTGCCCCCTGTGTACATCTTTTACCAACAGCACACGCGTGGTGACGATTAACTGACGCTCAGGCGCCAATAGGGGTACGACCGTGCGAAGGAAACCAGTCAAAAGGTGCGCGCGTCGCTTGAACGGCAAAACTGATGCCACCGGCCGGACCCCGGCCTCCGCCACACTCCGCACTCGCTCCCATGGGGGCGAACGCGACGTCCCGCCGGAGACGCAGGTCACCGGCGGGACGCTCAGTCAGCGGCCCTGGCCGCGATTCGCCCGATCGGGCGTTACGGCTGAGGGTTTCAGGCGACGCGGACGCCGAACTGGAAGGACATGTTGCTCATCGGCTCGTAGCGCACGTTGGCGCCGGTGTGCGGGGCGTGCAGCACCTGGCCGTTGCCCGCGTACAGCCCAATGTGACTCAGGTTGCTGTTGAACAGCACCAGGTCGCCCGGCTTGAGCTGACTCTTCGTCAGGTGCGGGCCGTCGTTGGCCTGGGTGAAGGTCGTACGGGTGATGCTGACGCCGGCCTGCTTGTACGCCCACTGCGTCAGCCCGGAGCAGTCGAAGGCGTTGGGGCCTGTCGCCGTCGACACGTAAGGGGAGCCGATCTTGGTCTTCGCGGCGGCCAGCGCGTTGGCGGCGCGCTGCGAGTCGGGGACGTCGTGGCCGAGATCGGCGGTGCTGCCGGAGCTGGAGCCGCCCGATTTGGAGCCGCCGGACTTGGAGTCGCCGCCCTGCGTGCCGGAGGAGACCGTGTTCTGCTCCTTCTGGAGCTCCTCCTTCTCCTTGGCGGTCAGAGAGTTGAGGAGCTCCTGGGCGTCCGACAGCTTGCCCTGGACTTCCTTCTTCTTCTCACCCAGCGCCTTGCGGGTGTCCGCGAGGTCGGAGAGCTTGTCCGTCGCCTCCTGGCGCTCCTGCTGAAGCGTCCGCTGCTTGTCGCGGATCTGCTTGAGCGCGTCCGCCTGCTTGGTGGAGAGCTGATCAAGCGTGGACGCCTTGTCGAGATAGGAGTCCGGGTCCGAGGAGAGCAGCAGCTGAACGGCCGGGTCGATGCCGCCGGAGCGGTACTGCGCCGTAGCCATCGAACCGAGGCTGTTACGGAGCTTGTTCAGCTCCTCCTGGCCCCGCGCGACCTTGTCCTGCTGCGCGCTGACCTGCTTCTCCAGCTTGTCCTGCTTCTCCTTGGCCCCGTTGAACTTCTCGGTGGCCTGCTCTGCCTGGTGGTAGAGATCGTCGACCTTTGTCTTGACTTCCTTCTTGTCCGGCTTCGGTGCGGCGTTCGCTGCCTGGGACGTGAGAGCGACGGCTGCGGCGGCGGTCGCGGTGATGACGGTCACGCGCGTGCGGCTGGCCGGCTTGGGTCGACGGTGGGACGCCATGAAGGCGAGCTCCTTCATCCTCCAACCGCCTACCGGGCCTGGTGGGGGGATGCTGATCACCCCGGCTCCGCGTGAACTGCACGGACTCGGCGGGACCTTCACCGTCATCCCGGATGGATGATCGATGGTGTGAAGGTTCGATGCCCGACCCTAGTGATCTTCCTACGATCCGTTCAAATCCTCGTAGTCAAAATCCACCCCCCGAGCACATCTTTTACCGACAGCACGCAGGCGGTGACGGTTGACCGACGCTCAGGCACCGTGCGACCGGACGACTGTTCGGATGAAGGCGGTCAGGTGCGCGCGAGTCGCTTGAGCAGCAGGGCCGATGCCACCGGCCGGGCCCCGGCCTTCGCCACGCCGTCGGCCACCTCACGGTCGGTGGAGACCACCACGACCGGCCGGCCCGGCGGTTCGGCCCGTACGAGCTGCCGGATCAGCTCGTCCGCCGTCACGCCCGGCTTGCTGAACAGCACGCGCACCCCGCGCGGCGGCGCGAGCAGCACCGGCGCGACCAGCTCCGCGCCGTCGAAGACACAGGTCATCTCCGCGCCCGTCTGCGCCGCCAGCACCGCCAGCCCGCCCAGCAGCCGCAGCCGCTGCTTGTCCAGCGGCATCGTCGGATAGCCGGTCTTGGTGACGTTGTAGCCGTCCACCACCAGATGCGCCTGGGGCAGCGCCAGCAACTGGTCGAGCAGCGCCGGGTCCATCTCGGAGAGCGCGCGCGTCGCGATGTCCTTCGGCGTCATCTTCCCCGGCTCCACGGCCTCCACCGTGTCCGCCGGGTGCACCGAGGCGGGCGGCAGCGCCAGTTCGCGGCGCAGCCCCTGCGCGGCGTCCAGCACCGTGTCCAGCAGCAGCCGCAGCCGCATGTCCTCGACGCTGCGCCCCTCGCGGGTCGCCCGCCGGCTCGCCTCCAGCGCCGACTCGGCCTCGGCGAGCCGCGCCTTGAGC
>NZ_JBHVHQ010001031.1:0-2772 GCF_042800135.1 Streptomyces sp. NPDC057654
CCCTCTCGCGGCGAGGGGCCGGCCGGTATCAGGTGTCAGGCCCGTCCAGGAGACGCGCGCGGAGAGCGCTTACGCCGCCGCGTCGAAACCGGTGTCGCGGGCCATCTTCTTCAGCTCCAGCAGCGCGTGCTTCTCGATCTGCCGGATCCGCTCGCGCGTCAGGCCGTGCTGCTTGCCGACCTCGGTGAGCGTGCGCTCGCGGCCGTCCTCGATGCCGTACCGCGCCTTGATGATGGACGCGGTGCGGTGGTCGAGCCGGCCGATGAGGTCTTCCAGTTCCTCGCTGCGCAGCAGCGTCAGCACGGACTGCTCCGGCGAGACCGCGGAGGTGTCCTCCAGCAGGTCGCCGAACTGCGTCTCGCCCTCGTCGTCCACCGACATGTTCAGGCTGACCGGGTCGCGGGCCCAGTCGAGCACGTCAGAGACGCGCTCCGGCTTCGTGCCGAGCTCCGCGGCGATCTCCGCGTGCTCGGGGTCGCGGCCGTTCTCCCGGTTGAACTCGCGCTGCACGCGCCGGATGCGGCCCAGCTCCTCGACGAGGTGTACGGGCAGCCGGATCGTACGGGACTGGTCGGCGATGGACCGCGTGATGGCCTGCCGGATCCACCACGTCGCGTACGTGGAGAACTTGAAGCCCTTCGCGTAGTCGAACTTCTCGACCGCGCGGACCAGGCCGGCGTTGCCCTCCTGGATCAGGTCCAGCAGGGGCAGCCCGCTGCGCGGATAGCGGCGGGCGACGGCGACGACGAGGCGCAGGTTGGACTTGATGAAGACGTCCTTGGCGCGGGCGCCCTCGGCGGCGATGGCCTCAAGCTCGGCGCGCTTCGCCTTGACGGCGCTGTCCTCGTCGATCTGGCCGTCCAGGATCTGCTGGGCGTAGACGCCCGCCTCGATGGTCTGGGACAGCTCGACTTCCTTTGCGGCGTCGAGCAGGGGCGTACGCGCTATCTCGTCGAGGTACATGCCGACCAGGTCGCGGTCGGCGATCTCTCCGCCTACAGCGCGAACACTGCTTACCCCGTCAGTACCCTTGGCTGCGGTCTGACGACGGGCGACGGCACGGGTTGCCATGCGTGCTCCCTTGCGATGAGTCGGTCGCGGGATGGGGTGCGGAACTCCCTGCCGGGTGCCCCGTCCGATGGAAAGAACGACTGGAATCCGGACAGAATTCCCAAGCCGCGCTCATATTTTTGTGATCATGCAGTACCCTGTGCCGCCACAGAGGGGAGTCCCGTGGCTTCGGAACCACAGGAAGTGCAGGTCAGAGCGGGCGTCGCGGGGGACCTCGACGCGCTCACCGAGCTCTACAACCACTACGTGCGTGAGACACCGATCACGTTCGACACCACCCCGTACACACCGGAGGGACGCCGGCCCTGGCTGCTCTCCTACCCTGAAGACGGCCCATACCGCCTTCTGGTTGCGCAGGAGTCGCCGGGCGGCCCGATTCTGGGCTACGCCACCAGCAGCCGGCTCCGCCCGAAGGCCGCCTATGCGACCTCCGTCGAGACCACCGTCTACTGCGCCGCCGACGCGGGCGGGCGGGGCGTCGGGACGCTGCTGTACAAGGCGCTCTTCGAGATCCTGGCCCAGCAGGACGTGCACCGCGCCTACGCGGGGATAACCCAGCCGAACGAGGCCTCGTACCGGCTGCACCGGCGCTTCGGCTTCGAGCCGCTCGGCACGTACCACGAGGTCGGCCGGAAATTCGGTCGTTATTGGGATGTGGCCTGGTACGAGAAGCGGCTGTCCTGATCCAGTTGACGGGTTCCCCGGACGGGTGTGCTCTGGACATGACGGCTTGAGGATCTGAGGAGGGGCCTGCGGAAGGAGCCCGCCATGCAGACATCCGCCCACCACCACGGCGCGACCGTCGCCCGCCCGCAGCACCGCCCGCGCGTCGCGGCCGGCGTCGCCCTGCCGGTCACCGCGGCCCTGGTCTACGGCCTGTACGTCCTCTTCCTCGACCACAGCAACGGCGGCTCCTGGGGCCGCGCCGCGCTCCTCGCGCTGGTGGCGGCCGTGGTCACGGGCGCGGTCGGACTGCTGCTGGTGCGCCGCCGCGCGGCCCTGCCGACGGAGGTACGGGCCCTCGCCTTCGGCGCGCTCTTCGGCTGCGCCATGGGCTTCCTGTACAGCCTGACGGGCCCCTCCGTGCTGCGCTCCGTCACGATGGGGCTGGTGCTCGGCGCCGCGTTGGCCCTGGTCTCCCTGTACGTCTTCCGCGCCCACGAGCCGCATGTGACGCGCTGAGGGCGGGACGGGGGGCAGGACCGCAGCCCTGGCCCCGTCCGCCTGTAGCCCTGGTCCCGTCCGCCCCAGGGCGTAGGGCCACGGACCGTTACCGGCCCGATACCCGCCGACCTAGCCTCGGCCCATGGAGATCACAAGCGGGAACAGCGCGAGCAACGGAGCCCTCAACGAGGCCCTTGAGCGGCTGCACGCCTCGGGCCCGGAGTTCAACGGCTACCTGAGCAACCACGGCCCGATGGCCGTCGAGGCGATGGCCCGGCACGGCCGGTCCGCCGCCGTGCACGGCTGGCTCGACGCGTACGAGACGAAGCTGGACGAGGCCCCCGGCGCGCGGACCCGGATCACCGGCGCCGACTGGCACGAGGCGCTGGGCGACATGGGCCGGGTCGCCGACTGGACCGCGTACATCGGCGAGCAGCTCGCCGAGCGGCCCTGGCGCGCGGTGCTGGCCGAGTGGTGGCCGCGGCTGCTGCCCGGCATCGCGGGCGCCGCCACGCACCCGGTCATCCGCGTGGGCCA
>NZ_JBHVHQ010001032.1:0-2770 GCF_042800135.1 Streptomyces sp. NPDC057654
TACCGAGTCAGCGGGCGGGGGCGGCCGTCCTGGCGGCGGGGTCGGGCCGCTGTCCGGGGGCCGCCTTGGGGATCAGGTGCCGTTCGGCGAGGTGGCCGAAGAGCAGGCCGAAGCCGGTCCACAGGACGAGTTGGATGGCCAGCGCGGTGAGGCGGAACTGCCAGAGCAGCGTGGCCGGGAAGTCCTTGGGAACCTCGTTGATCGCGGGCAGGAAGGCGTACGCGACGCCGATGACGACGGCGAAGGCGGCGCCGGCCGTGACGGTCGCGTACCAGTTGCCCAGCCGGGGCGCGAGCCGCCGGCCCAGGATCAGCGCGCCGACGGCGAGCAGCACGCTGAGCGCGATCATCAGGAAGTAGAGCGTGGTGCGTTTGCCGATGGTGTCGGGGTCGCCGACGGACGGCGGGTTGGCCGGGTACTTCAGGAACGGCACCACGTAGACGGTCAGCAGCGCGCCGAGGGAGATCAGGACGGCGGTCGCCCGCGGGCCGAACCTGCCGACGCGGCCCAGCGCGACGCAGAAGGCGAGGGCCGCGATGCCGCCGAGCGCGACGCCGAAGATCAGGACGCCGGTGGCGAGTCCGGCCGTGGACTGGAGGGTGCGGCTGACCAGTTCGACGCCGTGTTCATGGCTGTGCCCCTCCTCGTACGCGATGGCGGAGTCGACCCGGGACTCGCCGAGCAGGTAGGCGACGAGGAGGGCGGGTACGCCGGCGACGAGGCCGGCGAGCATGCCGCGTACGAGCAGGGCTCGTACGGATATGGAGTTCACGGTGCGTTCCCCTTGTTCCGATGTTGCGATGTTCCGGGTGTCGGTGCGCTGTGGCCGATGTCAGTGGCAGGGGAAGCCGAGGAGATGGCGGCCGTCGTGCACCCACTCGTGCACGTCGGCGCCGGAGATGAGCGAGGTGGCGCCCTGCTCCGCGCCGACGAAGTAGAGGAGCACCAGCATCAGGATGCCGAAGAAGACGGCCCACGGCGCGATCTTCTTCAGGGAGATGGGGGTGATCGCCGGTGCGGCGGGGGCCTTCGGGGCAGGGGCGGCGGGGTGTGCCATGGCAGAACCTCCTGGGGAACACGCGTCCCGGTCGTTGGTGCCGTGGACGACGGTGCGGGGTCTGACTTCCCTGCCGCCGCCCCGAGTCGGGGCCGCGGCCTGGTACACAGTGGCGCGACCGTGCCGGGTTCTCACCGGACTTCCGTCACACCGTCGTCATGTCCACGCGACCGTACCGCGCCGTGACCTGCGACGCCACGGTGTGTGGCGGCCCGGATTCCGGCCGCTCCCCGATGTCCCCGTTGTCGGCGGCCTCGGCGGCCGTGATGTGCTGCGTCATGCGCCGCGTGATGTGCTGGGAATCCGGAACGAGGGAGGCGGGATGACGGTGCGGGTGATGCTGGTGTCCCCGGCGGTCGATGCGGACCTGCGGCAGGCGCGGTTCGGCGACGACGCGCCGCTGGACGGCGCGGGGTTGCGCCAGGCGCGTGCCGCGGCCGACGGGCTGCCGCGCTCGGATCGCCAGGTGCGGGCAGCGTCCAGGCGCTGCCGTGAGACGGCCGAGGCGATGGGGCTGGCCGCGGCGGAGGAGGTCGCGGCGCTCGGCGACCTCGGCGCGGGCCGCTGGCGGGGCCGGTCGCTGGCGGAGGTGGCCGAGGCCGAACCTGCTGCGGTGGCCGCGTGGCTGGCGGACCCGGAGGCCGCGCCGCACGGCGGCGAGTCGGTGGCCGGGCTGGTCGGGCGGGTCGGGGAGTGGCTGGCGGGCCGCGCGGACGGCCGGGTGCTCGCCGTCGTGGAGCCCGCGGTCGTACGGGCGGCGGTGGTGCACGCGCTCGGCCTGCCGCCGCGGGTCTTCTGGCGGCTCGATGTGCCGCCGCTGGCGCTGACGGAGCTGACCGGCGGCGCGGGGCGGTGGAATCTGCGCTGCGGGCGGCCACTCGGGACGGGTGCACCGTGACCGTACGATCGACGATCAGCCCTGGACTTAGTAGGACGTCCAACTATATGTTCGGGGCGAGCCCGCCCTCGTCCCCTGCAACCCCCTTGACAAGAACGCCGCGAACGCCGAGACCGACGAGACCGCCGAGAACAACGAGAACAGGTTCTGCCGTATGAGCTCCTCCCCCGACGACGACGCGGTCCTCTTCCGCAAGGACGGCCGGGCGGGCCGGATCGTCCTCAACCGGCCGCGGGCGCTGAACGCCCTCACCCACGACATGGTCCGGCGCGTCGACGCCGCGCTCCGCGCCTGGGAGCACGACGACGACGTGGCGACCGTGGTCATCACCGGGGCCGGCGAGCGCGGGCTGTGCGCGGGCGGCGACATCCGCTCCATCCACGCGGACGCCACCGCCTCGGGCGGCGCCTCCACCGGCTTCTGGCGCGACGAGTACCTGCTCAACGCCCGTATCGCCGAGTACCCCAAGCCCTATGTGGCGGTCATGGACGGCATCGTGATGGGCGGCGGGGTCGGCGTCTCCGCGCACGGCGGCGTCCGGATCGTCACGGAGCGGTCGCGGATCGCCATGCCGGAGACCGCCATCGGCTTCGTACCCGATGTGGGCGGCACCCACCTCCTCGCTCAGACGCCGGGCGAACTGGGCACACATCTCGCCCTGACCTCCTCCTCGATGGGCGCGGCCGACGCGCTGCTGTGCGGATTCGCCGACCACTTCGTGCCCTCCGACCGCCTCGGTCCGCTCCTGGAGGCGCTGGCGACCACGGACGCGGACACGGCCGTACGGGCGGAGGCGCGCCCCGCGCCGCCGGGCG
>NZ_JBHVHQ010001033.1:0-2770 GCF_042800135.1 Streptomyces sp. NPDC057654
CGCCCGGCGCTCCACGTCCGGGCGGCGGCGCGTCTCGGGCGCGCTGCGCTACTGACCCGCGCGGCGCGGCACTGACCCGGGCGGCGCGGTACGGACCGGAGTGGCGCGCCGCTGACCCGGGCGGCGGGCCCGCCGGGCGTCCACGGGGCCTTCGCGCCTAGGATCGGCGAGCGAGAACAGCGAGAGCACAGCGCCGACCAGCGGAGACGACCTCGATGAACGACCCGGCAGACCCGCCGCCGACGCACCCGCGGCACGGCGGTGACGCCGCGCACGACCGGTACGACCCGTACGACGCCGCGCACGACCCGTACGTACGCGTCCGCGGCGCCCGTGAGCACAATCTGCGGGTCGTGGACGTCGACATCCCGCGCGACGCGCTCGTCGTCTTCACCGGAGTCTCCGGCTCCGGCAAGAGCTCGCTGGCCTTCGGCACCGTGTACGCGGAGGCCCAGCGCCGCTACTTCGAGTCCGTCGCCCCGTACGCGCGCCGCCTCATCCACCAGGTCGGCGCGCCCAAGGTCGAGGAGATCTCCGGGCTGCCGCCGGCCGTCGCCCTGGAACAGCGCCGCTCCGCGCCCACCTCCCGGTCCTCCGTCGGCACCGTCACCACCCTCTCCAACTCGCTGCGGATGCTCTACTCCCGCGCGGGCGACTACCCCGACGGCGCGCAGCGGCTCGACTCGGACGCCTTCTCGCCGAACACCGCCGCCGGGGCCTGCCCCGACTGCCACGGCCTCGGCCGCGTCCACGAGGTCACCGAGGACTCCCTCGTACCCGACGGGAGCCTCTCCATCCGCGAGGGCGCGATCGCCGCGTGGCCCGGCGCCTGGCAGGGCAAGAACCTGCGGGACATCCTCGCCGCGCTCGGCCACGACATCGACCGCCCCTGGCGCGAGCTGCCGCGGGCCGAACGGGACTGGATCCTGTTCACCGACGAGCAGCCCGTCGTCACCGTCCACCCCGTGCGCGACGCGGGCCGCATCCACCGCCCGTACCAGGGCACGTACATGAGCGCCCGGCGCTATGTGCTGCACACCTTCGCCGACTCCAAGAGCAGCACGCTGCGGACGCGCGTCCAGCGGTACCTGGTCAGCGGCGCGTGCCCCGGCTGCCGGGGGCGGCGGCTGCGGCCCGAGGCGCTCGACGTCACCTTCGCGGGCCGCGACATCGCCGACGTTGCGGCCCTGCCGCTGAGCGCGCTCGGCGACCTGTTGCGGCCCGCCGCCGCCACGGCCGACGAGAGCCCGGCCGCGCTGCTCGCCGCGGACCTCGTCGCCCGCGTCGAGGTGCTCACCGAACTCGGCCTCGGCTATCTGAGCACGGACCGGCCCACCCCCACCCTGTCCGCCGGGGAACTCCAGCGCCTCCGGCTCGCCACCCAGCTGCGCTCCGGGCTCTTCGGCGTCGTGTACGTGCTCGACGAGCCCTCCGCCGGGCTGCACCCCGCCGACAGCGCGGCCCTGCTCACCGTCCTGGACCGGCTCAAGGCCGCGGGGAACTCCCTCTTCGTCGTCGAGCACCACATGGACGTCGTACGCCGCGCCGACTGGATCGTGGACGTCGGGCCGCACGCCGGGGAACACGGCGGGCGGGTGCTCTACAGCGGCCCGGTCGCCGGGCTCGCCGACGTCGCCGAGTCGGCGACCCGGCGCTTCGTCTTCCCGGACCCCGACGCACCGTCCGCCGAACCCGTCCGCCGCACGCCCACGGGAACGGTGCGGCTGCACGGCGTCACCCGGCACAACCTGCGCGACCTCGACGCCGACATCCCGCTCGGCGTCTTCACCGCCGTCACCGGAGTCTCCGGCTCCGGCAAGTCGACGCTGATCAGCCAGGTCCTCGCGGACGCCGTCGCCGAGCACCTGGGCGGCGAGAGCACGGACGCCGCCGATTCGGGTGAGGAGACGGCCGCCGGAACGGACGGGCCGGGCGCCGGAGCCGACGGGCCGTACGAGGTGCGGGCCAAGGGGCTGGAGGCGATCGACCGGCTGGTGCGCGTGGACCAGAAGCCCATCGGGCGCACCCCGCGTTCCAACCTCGCCACCTACACCGGGCTCTTCGACGCCGTCCGCAAGGTGTTCGCCGCGACCGACGAGGCCCGAGCCCGCGGCTACACCGCCGGCCGGTTCTCCTTCAACGTGCCCGCCGGGCGCTGCGAGACCTGCCAGGGCGAGGGCTTCGTCGCCGTCGAACTCCTCTTCCTGCCCGGCACCTACGCCCCCTGCACCGCCTGCCACGGCGCGCGCTACAACCCCGAGACGCTGGATATCACCTACCGCGGCGCCACCATCGCCGACGTGCTCGGCATGACCGTCGATGCGGCGGCCGGCTTCCTCGCCGACGTGCCCGCCGCGCTGCGCGGCCTCGCCACCCTGCGCGACGTGGGCCTGGGCTATCTGCGGCTCGGCCAGCCCGCCACCGAGCTGTCCGGCGGCGAGGCGCAGCGCATCAAGCTCGCCGCCGAACTCCAGCGCACGCACCGCGGCCACACCCTGTACGTACTCGACGAGCCCACCACCGGGCTGCACCCCGCCGACACCGAACTGCTCCTGCGCCAGCTGCACGGGCTCGTGGACGCGGGCAACTCCGTCGTGGTCGTCGAGCACGACATGGCCGTCGTCGCCGGGGCCGACCGGGTCATCGACATGGGCCCCGGCGGCGGCGCGGCGGGAGGCCGCGTCGTCGCGGCCGGCGCCCCGGAGGAAGTCGCCCGTGCGGAAGGCAGCCTGACGGCCCGCTACCTGGTGGCGGCGCTGCCGGGGACGGG
>NZ_JBHVHQ010001034.1:0-2753 GCF_042800135.1 Streptomyces sp. NPDC057654
AGGCGGCGGGCCCGGCCCGGGGTATGGACTCCGGACGGCAGCGCGCCGCCGACGCCGCCGACGCCGCTGCCACGGGGCCCGTACGTCCGTACGCCGCCGGCCCCCGCTCCCCCGCCCTCCCGCGACCTCGACCGCAACGGCAACCGCCACCGCCACCGCCACCGCCACCGCGTAAAGCGCGCGTCATCGCCCCGCCGTCCGCAGGTAGTTGGGCCCGCTCGCGTAGTACTTGTTGATGTCGGCGGCGCCGGAGCGCTCCTTGGTGAGCAGGGTCCCGGCGGTGACCATCGCCTTTATCGGCAGCCGGTCGGCGTCGAGCACGCGGGCCCGCAGTACGGACGCGGGCGCGCCCGGCACCCCGGAGGAGTGCTCCAGCCGGTCCACGGCCTCGCGGAGCCGGTCGGCGAGCTGCCGCAGGAGGACGTCCAGGGGCGCGCGGCCCGCGTCGGCGAGCCCGAAGGCGAGGGCGCCCGCGCACAGGTGGACGGTGATGGTGGCGAAGACGTCGGCGACGGGCTTGTCCGCGCCGACCAGTATCCGCCGGTCGTCGAAGCCGCACAGATCGGCGGCGGCCCCGCCCGTGACGGCGGCGAGCCGCACGGAGTGCACGCGCGGCCCGTCGTTGTCCTTGAGCAGCAGCCGCAGCCGGGTGCGCCCGGCGCCGTCCTCGTCGAGCACCAGGGAGGTGTTCTGCTGGTGCGATTCGAGGGCGATGCCGTACCCGAAGAGGGTGGTGTGCCAGTCCAGGAGCAGCGTCAGATAGGCGTCGAGGAGGGCGGTGAGCGAACCGCCGTAGTAGCGGTCGGCGAGCGCGTCGATGACGAGCGTCCCGTCCGGGCCGGGGGCCAGCAGCGCGGCGACGGGGACGATCTGGGCGCCGTCGAGCCCGGCCGGGTAGCGGCGGACCAGGGCCGCGAGGAGTTCGTGCCCGGCGGTGAGGTGGGTGCGTTCGTCGGCGAGGAGCACGGAGTCGGCGAAGCGCGGCTGCCGGGCGATGACCGACTCCAGGAGCCGCTGCCCGGTCGCGCCGTCCACGAGGGTGCCGGGCTTGATGGTGCGGCGGTTGCGCAGGCCGAGGGTGGCGGTGGCGAGCGGGAGTTTGAGGTGTACGGCGGGGTCGTCGGCGACGGCGACGGTGCGGGTGGACAGGGTGGGCCGGACGTCGAGCCAGGGCCGGTCGGCGAGGCGCGCGGAGCCGTCGAGCCCGGCGGCGCGCAGCGCGTCGGCGAGGGAGCGGCGGGCGGTGAGCGGGTGGACGGGCAGCGCGAGGTGGGTGGCGTCGAGGTAGGGCAGGCCGACGTCGCCGGGGGCGGGCCACCAGGCGGGCAGCGCGTCCGGGCGGCCGCGCACGGCCTCGCGCGGCAGGGCGAGCCAGCGCAGCGCGAAGGAGGGGTGGAACTCCGGTGCGTAGGCGCGCAAATCGGCTTCGGAGAGGCCGGAGCGGCCGCGTCCGGTCGGGTAGACGGGGTGGTCGCGGAAGGCGGCGAGGGTGTCGTAGGCGAGGGCGCCGCGCAGCCCGGCCCAGTCGTGGGCGGGGTCGGGTCCGTAGCGGCCGGCGAGGTCGGCGGTGACCTTCTCGTGTACGCGGCCGTGCAGCCGCATGGCGTCCAGCGCCTCGTCGCACTCGACGAGGAACGCGTCGAATCCGGGCCGGTCCTCGGGTTCGGCGGCCTCCCGCAGCCGGGCGAGGACCGGGCGCAGCCCGGTGAGGGTGCCGCCGGGCGTCTCCAGCTCGGGCCGCCGCGGCCCGACCTCGCACTGGAACCCGTCGGGCGCCACGGGCAGCAGCAGTTCCTCGCCCGCCACGTCGAGGCGCAGCCAGTCGCCGTCGGCGCGCCGTTCGGGGTGGGCGGCGGCTCGGAGCCCGTAGGCGTTCTCGCGGAGGAGGGCGGCGAGGACGCGGCCGAGCAGTTCGCTCTCGAAGGCGTCGGGGGCGGGGTCGGGGTCGGGCTTCCCCGGTTCCACGGTGCTGCTCATGAGGCGATCTCCCATCGGTGGGAGGACAGGAACTCCTCGACGGCGCGGTCGATGCGCTCCTGGTCCCGGCCGGTGGCGCGCAGCACGCCGAGGTAGTCGCGGTTGGTATGGCGCAGTGGATGGTCCTCGTTCAGCGCGCGCAGCGGCCGGTAGTCGAGGCGTACGCCGTCGGGGGTCGTGCGGTCGCTGGCGGCGGGCGCGGCGACGAGCCGTCCGCCGCGTTCGGCCCGTATGTACTCCAGGCGCGCCCGGCCGTCGGTACGGGCGTCCAGGGCGGCGGGGAGCGGGTCGCCGAGGTGGGTGCGGAGGATGTGTTCGAAGAGGGGGATGCCGAGCACGTCGGCGAGGACGAGGTCGCACTGGTCGCCGATGGCGCGGTAGTTGACCTCTATGAGGCGGGCGCGGTCGCCCTGGACGACGTACTCGGTGTGGCAGGCCCCGAACCCGACGCCGAGCGCCGCGAGCTGGTCGAGCACCTGGGCGGTGTATGGCTCGGGCGGGGCGGGGAGCAGGGTGAGCCGCTCCTCCATGAAGTAGGGGAGCGGGGACATGTCGGTACGGAACGAGCCGACGGCGTGCAGGGTGCGGCCGTCCCCCAGGGTTTCGAGGGTGTGCAGCGGCCCGGCCAGGTACTCCTCGACGACGAGCGCGTCGCCGGGGCGGCGTTCGCCGATCTCCCGGCAGTGGCGGGCGAGTTCCCCGGCGTCGGCGGCCAGTACGACGTCCTCGCTGGCGACTCCCTCGCGCGGCTTGATCACGCAGGGGTAGGGCAGGCC
>NZ_JBHVHQ010001035.1:0-2741 GCF_042800135.1 Streptomyces sp. NPDC057654
GCCTCGTGCGGCGCGGCGGCGGCCGGGTGACGGGCGGGCCTCTGGGGGAAGTTACCCGTCCGTACCGTCGGGGTCACTGCCCGCGCACTGTGATGCGGGACTCTTTTCTAAGCGCTTGCTCAGTGCTGCCGCCTCTCTTGGCGGCCCGCCGCTCACCCCGTCGCCGTCCGCTCCGTCGCCTCCGCGTCCGACGGCAGCCGCCGCCGCTTGCGGTGCTTGAGCAGCGCCCACCGGCCGCGTGCCCCCGTGACCTCCGTGCCGCCCTCCGCCGCGGCCTGCGCCGCCGCCCGCGCCACCGGCAGGATGCCCTCGCGGCGCGCCTCGTCGGGGTGCTCCTCCTCCGCCGGCCACAGCCCGAGCGCCGCGCACAGCGTCGGCAGCACCGCCATCGCCGCCGTCGCGTACCCCTCCGCCGACGGGTGGTAGTTGTCCGGTCCGAACAGCTCCCGCGGATTCTCCGCGAACTCGGGGCCCAGCAGATCGCCCAGCGAGACCGTACGGCCGCCCTGCTCGACGACCCCGATGGTCTGCGCCGCCGCCAGCTGACGACTCAGCCGCCGCGCCACCCAGCGCAGCGGCTGATACACCGGCTCGATCGTGCCCAGGTCCGGGCACGTGCCGACCACCACCTCACAGCCCGCCTCCCGGAGTCTGCGGACCGCCTCCGACAGCAGCCGCACCGACCGGGCGGGCGGCATCCGGTGCGTCACGTCATTGGCCCCGATCATGATCACGCAGACGTCGGGGGCCGGGCCGGGGTCCGCGAGGAGCCGCGTCGTCTGCCGCTCCAGGTCGTCGGACTGCGCGCCCGGCACCGCCACATTGCGCAGCGTCACCGGCCGCTCGGCGACCGCCGCGAGCCCCGTCGCGAGCAGCGCGCCCGGCGTCTGGCGCGGCCGGTGCACGCCCTGCCCCGCCGCCGTGGAGTCGCCGAGGAAGCCGAGCCGCAGCGGCGGCTGGTGCAGCCGGTGCACGAAGGAGGCGCCGTACCGGCCGTCGGCGCCTGGCGGTGGATCGTTCGGGCCGCCGACGACCCGCTTCGCCAGCCGGACCTCGGTGAGCAGCAGTCCGACCGCCGCCCCGCCGAGCAGTCCGATCCCGCCGCCTCCGTACGCCGCCGCCGCCGCGATCCGCCGCGCGGCCCTCGCCCTCGACATCGACATAGGCCGGGCCTCCTCCCGCTCCACCGCTGAGTACCGGGCGCCGCCGCTACCGAGCGCGACCGCGCCGCACATCCTGCTAACAGGTTGTTGCCCCGAGCGGCCGTGCGCGCAACGCGACGTTCCGGTGAACGGATGCGCAATAGGCTGGTACTACGGGCACGCGACGACGGCTGCCCCCGACCGCGGAGACCACCGTGCAGTTTCACCATTCGATGATCGAGCTCGTCGGCAATACCCCGCTCGTCAAGCTCAACAGCGTGACCGAGGGCATTACGGCGACAGTCCTTGCCAAGGTCGAATACTTCAATCCGGGCGGTTCGGTGAAGGACCGGATCGCCGTGCGCATGATCGAGGCCGCCGAGGAATCGGGCGAGCTGCGCCCCGGCGGCACCATTGTCGAGCCGACCTCCGGCAATACCGGGGTGGGGCTCGCGATCGTGGCCCAGCAGAAGGGCTACAAATGCATTTTCGTCTGCCCGGACAAGGTTTCCACCGACAAGATCAACGTGCTGCGGGCATACGGGGCCGAAGTGGTGGTCTGCCCGACCGCCGTCGATCCCGAGCACCCGGATTCGTACTACAACGTTTCCGACCGGCTGGTGCGCGAGACGCCCAATGCCTGGAAGCCCGACCAGTACAGCAACCCCAATAACCCGCTTTCCCATTACCACTCCACCGGCCCGGAGCTGTGGGAGCAGACCGAGGGGCGCATCACGCACTTCGTCGCGGGCGTGGGCACCGGCGGCACCATCAGCGGCACGGGCCGCTATCTGAAGGACGCCAGCGACGGCCGGGTCAAGGTCATCGGCGCCGACCCGGAGGGCTCCGTCTACAGCGGCGGCTCGGGCCGCCCGTATCTGATCGAGGGCGTCGGCGAGGACTTCTGGCCGACCGCCTACGACCAGTCGGTCGCCGACGAGATCGTCGCCGTCTCCGACAAGGACGCCTTTCAGATGACCCGCCGGCTCGCCAAGGAGGAGGGCCTGCTGGTCGGCGGCTCCTGCGGAATGGCGGTCGTGGGCGCGCTGGAGGTCGCGAAGCGGCTCGGCCCCGACGACGTGGTCGTCGTGCTGCTGCCGGACAGCGGGCGCGGCTACCTCTCGAAGATCTTCAACGACGAGTGGATGGCCGACTACGGCTTCCTGGAGGAGGGCGGCCCGACGGCCCGCGTCGCCGACGTACTGCGGGACAAGGAGGGCGCGATGCCCTCGCTGGTCCACATGCACCCCGAGGAGACCGTCGGCGAGGCCATCGACGTGCTGCGCGAGTACGGCGTCTCGCAGATGCCGATCGTCAAGCCGGGCGCCGGGCACCCCGACGTGATGGCCGCCGAGGTCATCGGCTCGGTCGTCGAACGCGAGCTGCTGGACGCGCTGTTCGCGCAGCGCGCCTCGCTCGGCGACCCGCTGGAGAAGCACATGTGCGGCCCGCTGCCGCAGGTCGGCTCGGGCGAGCCGGTCGCGGACCTGATGGCCGTGCTGGGCACGGCGGACGCCGCGATCGTGCTGGTCGAGGGGAAGCCGAAGGGCGTCGTGAGCCGGCAGGACCTGCTCGCGTTCCTGGCCAAGACCGCCAAGT
>NZ_JBHVHQ010001036.1:0-2737 GCF_042800135.1 Streptomyces sp. NPDC057654
GTCCGCTACGGGCGCGAGCGCGACGACCCGGTCGATGCGCGGCCCGTCCGCCTCCTCCCAGCGGCTGTCCGCCGGGAGGCGGCGGCGGGAGGCGGCCCAGAGGGCGAGGTGGCCGCCCGCGGAGTGCCCGGCCACCACGTGGCGCGTTCCGGGCCCGCCGCGGTCCGCCCCCGCCTCCACCGCCCGTACGACGTCGTCGAACGTCCCCGGCCAGCCGCCGTCCCCGCCGACCCGCCGGTATTCGGCCAGCGACACGGTGAGACCGTGCCGCGCGAGCGCGGCGGCGGCCGGTGAGAGGTGCGTACGGTCGTACGCCTGCCGCCAGAAGCCGCCGTGCAGCAGCGTCACCACCGTCTCCGGCCCGCCGCCGCGCGCTCCGCGGGCGTCGTGGACGTCGATGACCTGCGAAGGGTGCGGGCCGTAGCGGACCGTCCGGTCGGGCGGTACGGGCGCGAGCGCGAGCAGCGCGGCCTCCTCGGCGACGGCTCCCGGATCGGCGGTCATCGTCAGCCCGCCGCCCCGCCGCCGTCCTCCGCGTCCGCCAGCACCTCGGCCAGTACGCGCGCGGCGCGCTCGGCGTCGGCGAAGCGCGTGTAGAGCGGGGTGAAGCCGAACCGCAGGACGTCGGGGCGGCGGTAGTCGCCGACGACGCCGCGCCGGATCAGCTCCGCCATGACCGCGCCCGCGTCCGGGCAGCGCAGCGCGACCTGGCTGCCGCGCTCCGCGTGCGCGGCCGGGGTGATCGACTCGGCCCGGCCGGCCGGCGCGTACGCGGCCGCGCAGCGCAGGAAGAAGTCGGTCAGCGCCAGGCTCTTGGCCCGTACGGACGTGATGGAGACGCCGTCCCAGACGTCGAGCGCCGCGTCCAGGGCGAGCATCGAGAGGATGTCGGGCGTGCCGACCCGGCCCCGCACCGCGCCCTCGGCGGGCTCGTAGCCGCTCGCCATGGCGAACGGGTCCGCGTGCGAGTTCCAGCCGGGCAGCGGCGAGTCGAAGCGCGGCTGGAGGTCGCGGCGCACGTACAGGAACGCGGGCGAACCGGGCCCGCCGTTCAGGAACTTGTACGTGCAGCCGACCGCCAGGTCCACGCCGTGCGCGTCGAGGTCCACCGGCACCGCCCCGACGCTGTGGCACAGGTCCCACACGACTGGAGCCCCCGCCGCGCGCGCGGCGGCCGTCGTGCCGGGCAGGTCGTGCAGCCGGCCGGTGCGGTAGTCGACGTGGTTGACGAGCACGGCGGCGGTCCGCGCGCCGATGGCGGCCGGGATGTCCGCCGCGGGCAGCGGGCGCACGGTGCAGCCGGTCATCCGGGCGGCGGACTCGGCGATGTAGCCGTCGGTGGGGAAGGTCGCGGCGTCGACGAGTACCTCGTGGCGGGCGGGGCCGCCGTCGTGGCCCGAGGCCGCTTCGCGGGCGATGCGCACCGCCGCGACGACCGCTTTGAAGACGTTGACGCTCGTGGAGTCGCCGACCACGATCTGGCCGGGGGCCGCGCCCACCAGCCGGCCGACGCGGTCGCCGATCCGCTCCGGCGCGGTCCACCAGCCGCTCTCGTCCCAGGAGCGGATGCGCAGCCGCCCCCACTCGTGCTCGACGGCCTCCGCCAGCCGCCCCGGCACGGCGCGGTGCAGCGCGCCGAGGGAGTTCCCGTCGAGGTAGACGACCTCGTCCAGGCCGTACCCCGCGAACTCGGCGCGCTTGCCGCGCAGTTCGTCGCTCTCGTCGAGCTTGGCGGCCTCGGCACGGAGTTCCATGGCGTCCGTCCCGGTGTCAGACATGGCTGCGCGCCGTCCACAGCTCGGGGAAGACGTTCTTCGCGGCGCGCTTCTCCAGCCAGGCCACCCCGGCGGAGCCGCCGGTGCCCGTCTTCGCGCCCATCGCGCGGCGCGTGGCGAGGAGATGGTCGTTGCGCCAGCGCCAGACCAGTTCGGCGACCTCGGTCAGAGCCTCGCCGAGCCGGACCAGATCGCCGCTCCCGGCCGTGTCTCCCTGTGCCGCGTAGATGTCCTGCCAGATCCGCTCGACCGCCTCGTCCGGCTCGTAGCGGGCCGTCGGCTCCCGGTCCAGGACCGCCGCCGGGACGGCGTGGCCGCGCCGCGCGAGATAGCACAGCACCTCGTCGTACAGGCTCGGTTCGGTGATCGCCTTCTCCAGCTCCGCGAGCTCGCGCGGCGCGCCCCGGTGCGGTACGAGCATGGAGGCGGACTTCTCGCCGAGCAGGAATTCGAGCCGCCGGTACATCGCCGACTGGAACCCGGATCCCTCGCCGAGCGCCGCCCGGTAGGAGTTGAACTCGCCGGGGGTCAGGTGCGCGAGGGGCTTCCAGGACGCGTTGAGCGATTCGAGCTCGTATGTGGAGCGCTTCAGCGCGGCCAGCGCGCCGGGCAGGTCGTCCTCGCGCAGCGACTGGGCCGCGGTGTGCCACTCGTGGACGAGGACGGTGAACCACAGCTCCATGACCTGCGTGGTCACGAGGAAGACCATTTCGCCGGGGTCGTCGGAGAGCGGCTGCTGGAGGTGGGTGAGGACGGAGGCGTGCACATAGTCCTCGTACGGGGTGGTGCTCTCGGCGCCGATGCTCAGATCGGGTGCGAAACGCGCGGCGGGGTTCTCCGGCGCGTAAGGGGACGCTTCGGTTTCGCGTGACATCGCTGTCCCTTCGATACTGCTGCCGGGTAGCGGTCCGCCCCTTTCCTGTCGTCCTCGGAGCCCCGGTCCCCTCTCGGCCCGGAGCACC
>NZ_JBHVHQ010001037.1:0-2734 GCF_042800135.1 Streptomyces sp. NPDC057654
GGCAGCGGGCGCCCCTTTGATGGGCGTATCCGGATAGGACGAATTCTCCATACAGACCGCGCGGGGTGCGTGACTTCCTGGTGATAAATCCGGTGAATTCCGTATTCCTCTTGCCTGCCCCTGACCCATCCGGTGAGGCTGGCCTCCCGTTCCGCGTAGCGGGCGGGATTTCCGGTCAATAGCCCGACGCAGGAGGAGAATCACATGGCGTGGACTGCCGGAGGTGGCACCATCGCACCAGGTGCCATACAGGAATGGACTTTCGACTGGGGCGGCAATGGCGATGTCGGCCCGCAATTGATCCAGGCGCACCCGCTGAACCCCAACGGGTTGTTGTACACCTTTGAGATCGGAGAGGTATTGGTGGGCACCCACCTCTCCTACCGGGCCAGGGTCCGCAACGCCGGCCCCCTGACCGTCTCGTTCAACTGGCGTGGCGGGGGCGTGTGACCATGGCGACGATTCAGGTACTCATCGACGAAGCGGGAAATGTGCTGGGCACCGCGCAGAAGCCGAGCGCGAGCGAGGGCGAGGCCGCACCGGAGCAGGTGGGACTCGTCGCGGGAGCCGGACAGCAACTGGCCGAGGTGGAGGTCGCGGACGAACTGCTCGAAGGCTCCGCGGCCGATCTCTACGCCCATCTCAAACAGAATTTCCTGGGCTGACACCGGCTGGCACCGGCTGACACCGGCCGATACCGGCTCGCACCGCCGGATGACCATACGCATTTCATGAACCACATGAATCATGCGAAGAAGAGGAAACATCCGCACCTGGTGACGCCGTAACGGACGCCCCGCGCCCGGTTTTCGAACCGGCGCGGGGCGTTCTTCGCGTCATCGGCATCCAGGACGGAAGCTGTCCTGATTCGCCTCTACTGTCGGTCCCAGCCACCCGACCGGAGGAGACCGGCGATGAGTCATGTATCCACCAACCAGCCCGACGGCACGCCGACTTGGATCGATCTGAGCGTCCCCGATCTGCGACGCGCGATGGATTTCTACGGCGCGCTGTTCGGCTGGGAGTTCAAGGCCGGGACGCCGGAGACCGCGTACTACACCACAGGCTTCCTGCACGGGCGGCCCGTCGCCGCCCTGGTGTCGTCGGTATCGGCGCCCGGCGCGGAACCGGTCCGCCGCGCGTGGGACGTGTACTTCGCCACCGCGGACTGCGACGGCACGGCCGAGCGCGTCACCGCGGCGGGCGGCGTGCTCGTCGAGGGGCCGGCGAACGTCATGAAGCAGGGGCGGATGGCCATGGCCGTGGACCCGACGGGCGCCCGGTTCGGCCTCTGGCAGGGCCGCGCGCACGTCGGCTGCCAGATCGTCAACGAGCCCGGCGCGCTCATCCGCAACGACCTGGTCACCGCGGACCCCGAGACCGCGCGCGCCTTCTACACCTCGGTCTTCGACTTCACGCTCGACGCCAACGACGACCTTCCGGAGCAGGACTTCACGTTCCTGCGCCGCCCGGACGGCCATGAGATCGGCGGGATCTTCGGCCTCCCCCAGGCCCGCGCCTCCGCCTGGTCGACGGTCTTCGAGGTCGCCGACACCGACGAGACGGTACGGCGGGCCCGCGGTGCCGGCGGCGCGTCCGAGGCGCCGCAGGACAATCCGTACGGGCGGATCGCGACGGTCACCGACCCCTTCGGCGCCGAGTTCTCCGTCATCGCGAGGTCCCCGGCCGCCCGGTGAGGACGGCCTGAGCCTCTCCCTCGCGTCGCCCGAGCGCCCGGCGCAGGGGCACCGCCGTCGAGACGACGAAGATGCCGAACAGGGTGATGGGCAGCAGCCCGACCGGGCGCAGGAGCCAGGCGGGATCCTCGCGCAGCCAGCGCCAGTTGATGATCCAGTTGCCCGCGACGTCCGTCGCCATCACGGCGGCAGCCAGCGGCGGCCCCCAGGTCCGTACGAGCACCGCCCCGGCCACGGCCAGCGGGTCGAGGACGACCAGGCTCAGGAAGTAGAGCTGAAGCGGCGCCGGCCCGAAGGAGGCGTAGACGTGGACGCCGCCGCGCACGATGTCGGCGAGGTGCGCGCAGGCGCCCTCGGCGAAGCCGACCGCGTACGCGGCGAGCGTCCACCGCACCCACCGCGGCTGCCCGCCCCACCGCTCCCGCAGCCTCATGCCAGGACCTCCGCGCAGGCCGTACGGAGCCGGGCCGCGCCCTCCGCCAGTTCGGCGGGGCCCGCCGCGGCGGCGAAGCTCAGGCGCAGGTACGCGCCGGTCGCCTCGGCGGCGAAGTACGGGCGGCCGGGGGCCACCGCGACGCCCGCCCGGAACGCGGCGGCCAAAAGCGCGTTCTCGTCCGCACCCTCGGGCATGCGCAGCCACAAGAAGCAGCCGCCGGACGGGACATGATCGACCGTCACCTCCGGCAGCTCCTGGCACAGCGCGGTGAGCAGCGCCTCGCGCCGGGCGCGCAACTGGGCGGCGACGGTGCGCAGATGGCGCGGCCAGGCGGGCGCGCCGACGAGTTCGAGCACGGCTTCCTGCAAGGGTCGCGGCACGAAGAAGCTGTCCACGACCTGGGTGTCGCGCAGCCGCTCCAGGGCCGGGCCGCGGGCGACGAGGGCGCCCACCCGCATGCTGGGCGAGGTGACCTTGGTCAGCGAGGCGACGTGGACGACGATGCCGTCGGGGTCGTCGGCGCAGAGCGTGGGCGGCAGCGGCGGCGCGCCCTCGTGGACGAGGCGGCGCGCGAAGTCGTCCTCGACGACGAACGCCCCGG
>NZ_JBHVHQ010001038.1:0-2732 GCF_042800135.1 Streptomyces sp. NPDC057654
CGCTCGTACTCCTCGCCGAGGCGGCGCAGTCGGCCCGTCATGCGCGCGCCGAGCAGGGCGGCGCGCTCGGCGAGCCCGTTCTCGCGCACGTACTTCAGGGTCGCGGTCCCGGCCGCCATGGCGAGCTGGTTGCCGCGGAAGGTGCCGGCGTGGGCGCCGGGCTGCCAGGCGTCGAGTTCCTCGCGGTAGACGATGACCGCGAGCGGGAGGCTGCCGCCGATGGCTTTGGACAGGACCATCACATCGGGGACGACGCCGCTGTGTTCGACCGCCCAGAAGGCCCCCGTGCGCCCGACCCCCGTCTGGACCTCGTCGGCGATGAGCGGGATGCCCCGGTCCGCGGTGATCTCCCGCATCCGGCGCAGCCAGCCGTCCGGCGCGGGGATCACTCCGCCCTCGCCCTGCACGGGTTCGACGATCATCCCGGCGGGCGTGCTCACCCCGCTCTTGGGGTCGTCCAGGAGGGATTCGGTCCAGCGCGCCGCGAGCCGCGCGCCCTGCTCGCCGCCGGTCCCGAACGGGCAGCGGTAGTCCTGCGGATAGGGCAGCCGGGTCACGCGCGCGCTGTGCGCTCCCCCGGAGACGGCGAGCGCCCCGGCCGTCATGCCGTGGTACGCGCCGGAGAAGGCGAGCAGCCCGTCGCGTCCGGTGGCGGTCCGTACGAGCTTGAGCGCGGCCTCGACCGCGTCCGTACCGGCCGGTCCGCAGAACTGGATGCGGGCGGAGTCGGCCAGTCCGCGCGGCAGGGTGGCGAACAGTTCGCTGGTGAAGGCGTCCTTCACCGGGGTGGCCAGGTCCAGTACGTGCAGGGGCGCGCCCGAGTCGAGCACGCCGCGGATGGCCTCCAGGACCACGGGGTGGTTGTGACCGAGCGCCAGCGAGCCCGCGCCGGAGAGGCAGTCCAGGTACCGGCGGCCGTCCGCGCCCTCGATCGTCAGGCCCCGCGCGCGCACCGGCACGATAGGCAGCGAGCGGGCGTACGTACGCGCCGCGGACTCCCGCGACGACTGGCGCCGCAGGATGGATTCGTGCGCCCCTTCTTGGGCGGCGGATTCCGGAGCCGTGGATTCCGGAGCCGTGGGTTCCGTAGCCGTGGATTCCGCAGCCGTGGCCGGAGCTGCGGATTCCGAAGCCGTGGATTCCAGAGCGGCCGATTCCTGAACGGCGGGTTTCGGAGCCGCGGGTTCCTGAGCGGCGGACGGTTGCGTCACCGGGAGCTGGGTCAAGGCCACGACTCTGTGTCCTCCTGCTGCTGGACCTGCTGCTGAACGCCGGTCGGCTGTCCCCCGTATGTACCAACGACGGCGCAGGCCACGGATCACGGCCCGGAGCAAGATCCTTGGCAGCGCGGAACCGCGGACCCGCTCGCGGCCGTCTCCCACCTCACCGGCATAGTGGTGGCCCTCTGTCCCTACGCCGGGACGGACGTGCCGACCAGGCATGACAAGTTCACATCACGCAGACAGAACAAAAGATCAACACGGGGAGCCCACTCCATGTCATCCATCCGCCGCCCAGTGCTGGCCTCGGCAGCGCTGGCCGCCGTGCTCGCGCTGACCGCCACCGCCTGCGGTCCGTCCGACGACAAGGCGTCAGGCAGCGACAACGCCTCCGCGTCGACCGACCAGGGGGACAAGTCCGGCGACGACGGCTTCAAGCTGCCCAAGGACCTGCCGACGTCCCTGAAGGACCTCGACAAGTGGAAGAACGGCGCCTGGAAGAACTGGAGCAAGGACGACTGGCTGCGTGAGGCCCGGGACTTCGTCAACCCGATCATCAAGGGCCACTGGAAGCCCGAGACGATGAAGGACGCGCACACGAGCGACAAGACGCTCGGCACGAAGGACTTCTCGGGCGACCAGGGCGTCACCGACCCCGAGCCCAGCCCGGTCCAGGCCAAGCCCGTCGGCCTGCCGTACACGCAGAACGCGGCCCCGGTCGGCAAGGTCTTCTTCGACAGCCCGCAGGGCCACATGGTCTGCTCGGCGACGGTCGTGAAGGACCCGGCGCACCCCGGCAAGTCCAACATGGTGTGGACGGCCGGCCACTGCGTGCACGCGGGCAAGAAGGGCGGCTGGTACCGCAACATCGCCTTCGTCCCCGCGTACAACAACAAGGGTCTGCCGGCCTCGCAGCTGAACAGCGCCCCGGAGCAGGACGTCGCTCCGTACGGCGCGTGGTGGGCCGACTGGGCGCAGACCTCCTCGCAGTGGATCTCGCAGGGCGCGGAGTCCGGCGGCGCGGGCGCTCCGTACGACTTCTCGGTGCTGCACGTGAAGCAGGAGAACGGCACCGGCAAGTCGCTGGAGGAGACGGTCGGGGCGGCGCTCCCGGTGAACTTCGACGCACCGCAGGCGCCGCAGATCTCCAGCATGGGCGCCTGGGGCTACCCGGCCGCGGCGCCGTTCGACGGCCAGAAGATGTACGACTGCATCGACAAGCCGGGCCGGCTGACCCTCCAGGCCCAGCAGCCGACGATGTACCGCATCGGCTGCACGATGACGGCCGGTTCGTCCGGTGGCGGGTGGGTCGCCACGGGCAAGGACGGCCAGCCCGCGCTGGTGTCGAACACCTCGATCGGCCCGTCGACGGCGGGCTGGCTGGCGGGTCCGCGACTGGGCCCCGAGGCCAAGGCGATCTTCGACGAGGTCAGCAAGAAGTACGCCGGCCAGTGAGCCGCTGAGCCACGGCGTGTGAGCGGAGGGAGGCGGGACCGGTGCGGTCCTGCCTCC
>NZ_JBHVHQ010001039.1:0-2728 GCF_042800135.1 Streptomyces sp. NPDC057654
GGGTGCTGATCGCCACGGCCTACCCCTTGGACGAGGCGGCGCGGGCGCATCGGGCCGGGATCGACGGGCACGCCCCCGGCAAGCTCGTGCTGGTCCCGTGACCGCGGCTGTGACCGCGGCCGAGACTGCGACCGCGACCGTGGCCGTGACCAGGGCCGATGAGCGGAATACCGGCCAGGGGGCTGAACCGCTGAGGGATTTCGCCGTGGTCGGCTGCGGCCCCGTCGGGATGACACTCGCCGCACTGCTGGGAAAGGCCGGGCATTCGGTCGTACTCCTCGAACGCTATCCCGGCCCGTACGGACTGCCTCGCGCCGCCAGTTTCGACGGTGAAATCATGCGCGCGTTGGCGGGGTTGGGGCTGGCCGACGAACTGCTGCCCACGCTGTACGCACAAGAGGCGTACGAATGGCGGAACGGCTCCGGTGAACTGCTGATCCGGCAGGAGTGCCGGGCGGTCGGCGACAGTGGCTGGGCGGACATTTACATGTTCGACCAGCCCGCTCTGGAGAACGCGCTGCATGCCCTGTGCGCGTCCCTGCCGAACGTCGATATTCGCCTCGGTACCACCGTCGTCGGACTGGCTCAGGGGAGCCAGCAGGTTGAGGTGGAAACTGCCAACGGAGCTACTTTCAAAGCTCGTTACGTTATCGGGTGTGACGGGGGCAACAGCTTCGTCCGGCAGGCACTCGGCGTCGAGCAGGGTGATCTGGGCTTCGCCGAACCCTGGCTCGTCTGCGATTTCGCGCTGCGGCGCCCCGCGGCCGAACTCGGGCTTCCCCGCATGCTCCAACTCGGCGATCCCGCCGGCCCGACCACTGTCATCACCACTGGTCCGCAGCGACAGCGGTTCACCTTCATGCTCGACGACTCCACATCCGACGACTCCACATCCGATGGCTCCCCGGCCGATGACTCCATGCTCGATACCCCTATCTCCGATGCCTCTATCTCCGGGGTGTGGGAGCGGGTGCGCCCCTACCTCGACCGCGCAGACGCCGAACTCCTACGCGTCGCTACGTACACCTTCCGGTCGCTGGTCGCGCGGCGGTGGCGGGTCGGGCGGGTGCTGCTCGCCGGTGACGCCGCCCATCAAATTCCGCCGTTCCTGGGCCAGGGAATGTGTTCGGGGATACGCGACGCGCTCAATATCGCCTTCAAGGCCGACCTGCTGATGCGCGGAATTCAGGGGCCCGACGTACTCGACACCTACCAGAGCGAACGCGAACCGCACGTGCGCGCCGCGATGGCGACGAGCATCGAACTGGGCCGTCAGCACACCTTGCGGGACCCCGTCCTGGCCGCCGAACGCGACGCGCGGCTTCTGGCCCGGCGCGCCGCCTTGCAGGAACCCGACCACATCCAGCTGTCGGACCTCGGTCCCGGTCTGCTCGGCCGCGGCGGAGGCGGCCTCTCGCGGCAGGGGCGGGTCGGCGACGGCGAGAGGACGGGACTTCTCGACGACATCATCGGCGGTGGTTTTCGCCTTCTGATTTCCGAAGAGGCCCTCTCCACAGTGGACTTGGGTGGGCTCGAAAGGGCCGGTGTCACCGTTATCGGCTTCGGCTCGGCGCCTGCGGAAAACATCGTGATCGACTCAGACGGTACGCACCGGCAGTGGCTCGCCGAACTGGGCGCTGCTGCCGTGGCCGTACGCCCAGACAACTACGTCCTCGCCGCCGGGCCCGATGCCGTGGCCGTGGCGGAGGAATTGCTGGCCGTTCTCACACCGGAAGCCGACCGGGCCGGAACTTGAGAGGCGCGTGACTTGAGAGGAGTTCGCTGACTCTTGCCGACCCCGACCCCGACCCCGACCACGTTCCGGAGATTCCGGGACGCGGCCCCCCATGTGCCGGAGAAGTGTGGTTGTTTCAGCGGCCCGAGCAGTGGTGCCGGCGCGCTGACCCGACGTTGAATTCCTAGCGGCCGCCGCGACACCCCGTCGATCGCTGGAGCGGACTCTCCACCCGCGAGGGTGATAAGTCGGATCGTCGCCGAGCGGCGGAATTCGGCGCCGGTGGGCCGAGGAGGCCGATGGGCCGATGGACCGGAGGTGTGTGGATTGCGATGCGGTGGCATGGACGTGCGCGGCCGGGGGCAGGTCTGTGGCGGGCCGGCGGGCCGTTGGCCGTACGCGGTATCGGCGGGAAGCGAACCATTGATCGCCTGGCGCTGGTTCGTGCCGCTCTGCCGCCCATTTCATTAATCCCTTTGGGGGTAAACCCGCGTGGCGATGCCCTGTTGGAGGAGATCTGCGGTGTTAAGCATCGAGGCTGTTCACCAACACGTTGTGACACGTATGGAAAGGGAATGCCATGTCGCGTATCGCCAAGGCCGCCATCCTGACGGCTGCCGCCGGAGCCGCTGTTTCCGGTGCCGCGGGGGTCGCATCTGCCGACGCCGGTGCCGCGGGCGGGGCCATCGGTTCGCCGGGTGTCATCTCCGGGAACCAGCTTCAGATCCCGATTCACATCCCCGTGAACCTCTGCGGCAACTCGATCGACATCATCGGTCTGCTCAACCCCGCCTTCGGCAACACCTGCCTGAACAAGTAATACCAGCGGAATAGGCGGCGCCTTCGTCGATAAGCAGCACCTGCTTCACAGCACGACACCGCGCACTCCTACGTCTGGATGGAATTCGCCCGGCAGGACAAAGTGGTCACGGTTGGCGTGGGAATGCGGGCGCAGAAGCACAACGATCGGGTGACCCGGTGGTACTTCGTCTC
>NZ_JBHVHQ010001040.1:0-2726 GCF_042800135.1 Streptomyces sp. NPDC057654
CGCCGTGTGCGGGCCGATCGCGGAGCCTGTGCGGGGAGAGAGCGCCGCTCTGGACGCCCTCCAGGCCCCCGCCGCCCCCGGAACGCGCGCCGAGGCCCGTACGCACGGCCGGGACGGCCACGATCACGGCCGCGGTCACGGCCATGGCGGGGCCCGGGTGCGTACGGGCTTCGACCGGCTGGCCGCCGACGGCTACGCCCGGCTCGCGGGCCGCCGCGTCGGCGTCGTCACCAACCCGACCGGCGTCACGCCCGACGTCCGGCACATCGTGGACGTCATGCACGCCGACCCCCGCGTGCGCGTCGTCGCCGTCTTCGGCCCCGAGCACGGGTTCCGCGGCACCGCGCAGGCGGGCGGTTCGGAGGGAAGTTCCAAGGACCCGGCGACCGGGCTGCCCGTCTACGACACGTACGGCAAGAGCGGAAAGGAGCTCGCCGGCATCTTCACCGCGTCGGGCGTGGACACTGTCGTCTTCGACATCCAGGACGTGGGCGCGCGCTTCTACACGTACATCTGGACGCTGTACGACTGCATGGTCGCCGCGGCGCTGGCGGGCAAGCGGTTCGTGGTGCTGGACCGGCCCAACCCGCTGACCGGGCGCGCGGCGCGGGGGCCGGTGCTGGAGCGGGCGCAGGCGTCCGGAGTCGGGCGGGAGCCGATCGCGCAGGCGCACGGGATGACGGTGGCGGAGCTGGCGCGGCTGTTCAACGGCGAGTTCGTGGCGCGGGCGGCGGGCCGGAGGGTGGAGCTGGAGACGGTCTGGATGTCGGGGTGGCGGCGCGCGGACTTCTTCGACGCGACCGGGCTCCCGTGGGTGCCGCCGAGCCCGAACATGCCGACGCCGCAGACGGCCCTCGCGTACCCGGGGACCTGTCTCTTCGAGGGCACCAACCTCTCCGAGGGGCGGGGCACGACGCGGCCGTTCGAGCTGCTGGGCGCGGAGGGGATCGACCGCCGGTGGGCGGAGCGGGCGGACGCGCTGGAGCTGCCGGGGGTGCGGTTCCGGGAGGCGTATTTCGTGCCCGTGTTCTCCAAGTTCCAGGGGAAGACGGTGGGCGGCGTGCAGCTGCACGTCCACGACCCGCGCGCCTTCGACCCGGTGCGTACCGGCATCGCGCTGCTGGTCACCGCCAAGCAGGTGTGGCGCGGCTTCGCGTGGCGGTCCGACGGCTGGATCGACAAGCTCACGGGGTCGACCAGGGTCCGCACGATGATCGACGCGGGGGCGTCCGCGGACGAGGTGGCGGCGGACTGGGAGGAGGGGCTGGCGGCGTTCCGCGGAGTGCGGGAACGGTATCTGCACTACCGGTGAACGGGCGGGGTGGGGCTGGCCCGATGGAACCGGGTATACCTACGAACTGGTGCCAGCCGTATGGAAGTTGAGGTGTACGGGCCGAAACCATGGCCCGTATGACAGTCACCCGAAGCACGGCATCCGACCGGCGACGCGAACGCCTACGCGATCGCCCCCGACGACGGCCCGTCCTCCTCCTCGCGCTGCTGCTGGGCCTGGGCGCGACGGCACTGGCCCAGCCGCCCGCCGCCCAGGCGCGGCAGCGCGCCGACGACCCCGTACGGGCCCTGACCCGCGCGGCCCACCCCTTACGAACCACCGACCCCGCGGCCGAGGACACCGACGACCTGCGGGCGATCGGCCGCATGATCGGTGACGCGAAGGTGGTGGGGGTCGGCGAGGCGACGCACGGTTCCCACGAGTTCATCGCCAACAAGGACCGGCTCTTCCGCTATCTCATCGAACAGAAAGGGTTCACCACCTTCGCCCTGGAGGCGAACTGGGGCGCGGGGCTGCGGATCAACGACTACGTCCTGCACGGGAAGGGGAACGCCCGGCAGATCATGAAGGAGGAGTTCCAGAACGCCTACCGGTTCTGGAACAACCAGGAGTATCTGGACCTCATCGAGTGGATGCGCGCCTACAACACACACCATGCCGAGAAGGTCCAGTTCATGGGCGACGACGTCGGCTACGCGGGCCCGGAGCTCTTCGACCGGGTGACGGGCTACGCGGCGCGCCGCTGCCCCGACCTGTTGCCGCGCCTCACCGCCCTCTACCAGGGGCTGCGCCCCACGCCCGGCACCAGCATGGACGCCTGGATGACCGCGTACCTGGCGAAGCCCCTGGCCGAGCGGCGGGACCTGGCCGCGCGGGCCGGGGAAGCCCTCGACCTGCTGCGGCGGCAGCGGCCCGGCGAGGACCGTGCGGAGTTCGCGTGGGCGGTACAGCACGCGCGGGCGATCTCGCAGGTCGCGTCGCTCACCGCGCACGACCTCGACACGGCGGAGGGCAGCAGGGCGGCCATGCGCTTCCGCGACCAGTCGATGGCCGACAACACCGCCTGGTGGCAGCGGCGGACCGGCGACAAGGTGCTGCTGTCCGCGCACAACGCGCACGTCGCCTACGAGAGCGACGACCCGGCGAACTATCCGAAGATGCAGGGCGCGTTCCTGCGGGAGCAGTTCGGCGAGGACTATCTCAACGTCCGGCTCACCTTCGACGCGGGGGCGTTCAACGCGACCGGTCCGAGCGGCGGGGAACCGGCCGTCCACACGGTCGGCCCGGCGGAGCCCGGCAGCAACGAACACGTCCTGGACCAGGTCCCGTACCGCGACTACTACCTGGACATGCCCGCTGCCCCGACCTGTTGCCGCGCCTCACCGCCCTCTACCAGGGGCTGCGCCCCACGCCCGGCACCAGCATGGACGCC
>NZ_JBHVHQ010001041.1:0-2725 GCF_042800135.1 Streptomyces sp. NPDC057654
GCCCGAGGTTCCCACCCTCGAAGTCCAGATCAACGACGCGGGGGACGACCCGCGGGCCGCTTTCGCCGCACTGCGCGAATCCGCCTCCCACCAGGTCTTCGACCCCGCCGTCTGGCCGCTGTTCGCGATCCGGGGCGTCCGCTGCGGACGCACCACACGGCTCGCCGTGGGCATCGACAACATCGCCCTGGACGCCCTGAGCATCCTCACCCTGTACGCCGAACTCGCCCGCCTGTACGCCGACCCGGACGCCGCCCTCCCCCCGGTGGACGTGTCCTTCCGCGACTACGTGTGCGCCACCGCACCCGACCCGGAGGCGGTGGAGCGGGCCCGCGCCCACTGGACCGGACTCCTGGCCGACCTGCCGCCGGCGCCCGCCCTGCCGCTGGCCAAGGACCCTGCCGCCGTCGTGCGCCCCCGATTCAGCAGGCGGGAGACCCGGATCGCCCCGGACCGCTGGCAGGCCCTCACCGAGCGGGCCCGCGAGCACGGACTCACCCCCTCCGGCGTGCTGCTGAGCGCCTTCGCCGAGATCCTCGGCCGCTTCAGCGCCCGGCCCGACCTGACGCTCAACCTCACCCTCTTCGACCGCCGCGACGTCCACCCGCACATCGGCCGTGTCCTCGGCGACTTCACCTCCCTGATGCTCGTAGCCTGCCGCCCCGAACCGGGCGACGACTGGCTCACTCGCGCCCGGCGGGTCCAGCGGGAGCTGTGGCGCTCCCTCGACCACCGGGAGGTCTCCGCCGTATGGGTGCTGCGGGAACTCGCCCGCCGTACCGGCGCCCCCGAGACCGTCATGCCCGTCGTCTTCACCAGCGCCCTCGGCGTCGGCGGCGCCGCGGCCGGGGCGCCCTTCGACCGGTACGCGTACGGCGTGTCCCAGACGCCGCAGGTCTGGCTCGACCACCAGGTCACCGAGGACGCCGACGGCGTGTGCCTCAACTGGGACGCGGTGGACGAACTGTTCCCCACCGGCCTGCTCGACACGATGTTCGACGCCTATACGCGCCTCGTCGACGCCCTGGCCGTCGCCGACTGGACCCGGCCCGTCGCCGACCCGCTGCCCACCGCCGGACGCGCCGCACGGGCCGCCGCCAACGACACCGGGGCCGGCGTCCCCGGCGTGCTGCACGCGCCGTTCTTCCGCCGCGCCGCCGAGCGTCCGCAGGCGACCGCACTGCTGTGGGGCGAGGACGGCCGCACCACCTACGGCGAGCTGTCCGCGCGCGCCCTGCGTCTCGCCGGCTCCCTCGCCGAACACGGCGTACGGCGCGGCGACACGGTCGCGATCGCCTTGCCCAAGGGCCCCGACCAGATCGCCGCGGTCCTCGGCGTCCTGGCGGCCGGCGCGCTCTACGTCCCCGTGGGCCTGGACCAGCCGCCGTCCCGGCGCGAGCGCGTCCACCGGCTCTCGGGCGCGCGGGTGTGCGTCACCCTGCCCCAGGAGCCGGTCCCCGGGGGGATCACCGCCGTCTCCGTCGACGAGCGCCCCGCACTCGACGCCCCCGCCGCTCCCGTGCCGACCGGCCCGGACGACCTCGCCTACGTGATCTTCACGTCCGGTTCCACGGGCGAGCCCAAGGGCGTCGAGATCACCCACGGCGCGGCCTCGAACACGGTCACCGATGTCAACGAGCGGTTCGGTGTGGAGTCCGCGGACCGGGTGCTGGCGGTGTCGGCGCTCGAATTCGACCTGTCCGTGTACGACATCTTCGGACCGCTCACGGCCGGCGGCGCCCTCGTCCTCGTAGACGAGGAGGACCGCCGCGACGCCGCGAGCTGGCTGGCCTCCGTACGCCGCCACCGCGCGACCGTGTGGAACAGCGTGCCCGCCCTGCTGGACATGCTGCTGACCGCCGCCGAGAGCACCCGGCCGCCCGAGTCGCTGCGGCTCGCGCTGGTCTCCGGGGACTGGGTCGGCCTGGACCTGCCCGGCCGGCTCGCCGCGCAGAACCCGTGGTGCCGGCTGGTCGCCCTGGGCGGCGCCACCGAGGCGGCCATCTGGTCCAACGCACACGAGATCACCGAAGTGGACCCGGACTGGGTCTCCATCCCGTACGGGCGTCCGCTGCGCGGTCAGGTCTTCCGCGTCGTCGACCCGTTCGGCCGGGACTGCCCCGACTGGGTGCCCGGCGAACTGTGGATCGGCGGGGCCGGTGTGGCACGCGGCTACCGCGGCGACCCGGCCCGTACCGGGGAGCGGTTCCGCGAGGCGGACGGCGAACGCTGGTACCGCACCGGCGACCGCGCCCGCTACTGGCCGGACGGGACGCTGGAGTTCCTCGGCCGCGCCGACCACCAGGTCAAGATCCGCGGCCACCGCGTCGAACTCGGCGAGGTCGAAGCGGCCCTGGCCGCCGCACCCGGCGTCGAGCGGGCCGTCGCCGTCGTCACCGGCACGGGCCGGCTGGCCGTCGCCGTGACCGGGGTCGCGGACACCGGCGGGCTGCGTGCCTTCGCCGCCGCACGGCTTCCACCGGCCATGGTCCCGGACCACATCGTCGCTCTCGACGGCCTTCCCCTCACCCCCAACGGCAAGACCGACCGCGCGGCCCTGGCCCGCCTCGTCGCCCTGGAGGCCGGCGCCCCCGCCCGCACCACCACCCCGCCGCGCGGGGAACACGAGCAGCGGATCGCCCGCGCCTGGGCCGACATCCTCGACGGAGGCGGCATCGGACGGGAGGACGACTTCTTCGCCCTCGGCGGCGACTCCCTGCTCGCC
>NZ_JBHVHQ010001042.1:0-2707 GCF_042800135.1 Streptomyces sp. NPDC057654
TCTTCTGTCCTCTCGCCGCCGCACCATGGTGGATGCGGGCAAGCGGGTGTGCCCGCTTGCCCCTCTTCCCCTCGGGCTGCGATACCCGTTGCGGCGATGCGCTGCCAGGGGGACGGCTGAGCGCGACTGTGACTCTACTGGCATTCAACCCGGGGTACAAAGAGTACAGATGACTTATCAAGTCGCATTGATAAAATGACTTCACAGACTAGTCGAACAAGGCAGGAAGAGGTCGCGCATGACCGTCACACAGGAGCTGGAGAAGACGAAGCAGCCTGCGCGCGGCACGAAGAGGAAGTCCCCGGGCGCGACGCAGAGCGGCAGCGGCCGCCAGGGCATGTTCATCCGGCTGAGTCCGGACGAGAAACAGCGTGCGGAGTACTGGGCTGACAAGCGCGGGTTCTCCTCGGTGAACGCGTACGTGGCCGAGGCGGTGGCCGAGAAGATCCGGCGCGAGAACCTCGACTATGACCTGCCGACCCTGGAGATCGCTCGTCTCAACGAGCTCGTCGACCAGGTCGCGGCACTGGCGACGAACTCGGCGAACCTCGAACGCGTCGTCACCACGGGCTTCGACTCGCTGGTCGGGCTCACTCGCGGCGACAACTACCTCCTGGACCACGAGGACGGCGAGTTCGGATGAGCCGGGACTTCGCAGAAATGCTGGAAGCGGCCACACCCACCGACGAAGTGATGGAGGTGGACACGTCTTTCCTCGACGCCTATCGGCGCGGTGGGAGCGAGGAGCTCAAGCGTGTCCAGGCCCAGGCGGCTCAGTCTGAGCTTGAGGTGGCAACGCCCGAGTCGGGGGAGCAGTTTGATGAGGCGGGCGACGCCGGCTCGCAACCCGCGGTCGAAAGCCTGGAGGCTGATCTCGATGAGGGCGCCGAAGAAGATCGCCTGGAGCGGGACCACGAGACCGACGCCGGCGACGTTGAGCGGGCCGGCGGATCCAACCAGCGCGGTGGTGGTGACGGCGGTGGACAGGGAGGAACTGCCGGGGTGTTCCCGGGCGGCGTGTCGGCGGGTCCTGCTGCCGGTGCTGTTCCGGCTCCCGGGGCGCAGTCGCACGTGGAGAACGCGGCGAGAGCCGAACCCGCGCAGGTGACGCCCGGCTCGCTGCAGCTCACCGACTATCAGGACGCCGTGCAGAGCGCGGCGTCGAAGGGGGGCTCGGGCAGAGCGGCCGAGACCGCCACACTCCCCCAGTCGGGCTTCCGGCTCACCGGCGTGCAGAGCCAGCCGCACATCAAGGCGCTGCCCGAGAGCATCATGAACGCGTTGCGCGAGCATCTGCGAGCAGCCGCAGTCCGTGAGCTGGGCGTGAGCGACGGCGCTGCTCGGGAGTTCAGCCAGCGGCTGAGCCAGGGCACGCTGGTGACGGCGTTCCTGATGGCACAGCTCGACCTGCACCTTGATGCCGATCCTGCCACCGGGCGCGCCGTCGAGCTGTTCCGTTCTCGCGACCCGCTGCTGGGCAGTGTGGTGGCGCACCTGGCGGACATCGAGGCCGCTGAACGCGAGCGGGACAGGTTGCTGCGCAAGCTGCGCAATGAGGTGGGCGAGGTGCGCCAGACCAGCGCGGTCATCGAGCAGGCGCTGGCGTACTCCATCGCCGACCGCACGGAGAACTTCCTGCGGGGCTCGCACAATCTCCACGACGCGCCGATTGCGCACAAGGAGGCGCTCTATTTCCGGGACAGGGTCCGGGAGGCGACCAGGAAGCAGCTGAAGCTTGAACGCGAGCGGGAAGGACGGCCGATCCGGTGATCACGACAGCCGGGGTTGTCGGCACCTGGAGGGACACGAGACGCTCGGTAAGGTGCTGCGGGTGACCGCGGCCGGCTCGGCGTGGCGATGCCGACCCCGCCGGCGAGTTCGCGCTTTCGTGCACACAACGCCGAATCACGAGCGCATCCGTGCACGTGACTACGGAAGCTGACAATGAGGGAGTTGCGGTGAACGCACTTGGCCCCATGCACTTGGGCATCTGTGGAATGGGCGGAGACGCCTGGAAGGTTTTGGTCCTGGACGACCCACAGGCAGAGCTGGACAAGATCCAAGTCCGCATCGACGCGGGCGAGGTCTTCACCACGGTCACCGTGACCACGAGCCATACTGGCCTGGACCGCACCCTGGACGTAGCCCTCGATTCCCCAGTGGCCTCCTGTGAACTCCTGCCACCGGAACCTACCTCGATCACCGGGACCCTCACTCCGCAGCCGGGCGGTCGACTCACCTTCGCTCCAGAGGGCGATGCCTGGTGAAATAGAGTGCCCCGGGAGGAGAGCCGCCTATACCTCTCCTGCCCGTCGTGCGGGATCGTCGGTGAGCCGGACTTCGTCGACTACGTCCTCAGCACAGACCGCGAGCATGCCCTTGAAGGTCGGCTGCGGCTCCTGCTGCATCTGCACCGAGATCTCCCAGACCGACGTGTGGTCACACCACGGCTTGCCCCGCCCGCGTGGATGGGGTCAATCGCTGGGGCTGCGGCCTCAACCGGCCCGGTCCAGTCTCCGCCGGTGTCCGTACCGACTACCTGCGCGGCGTCGAGCGCCCTGCCGACCAGTGGGCTGCCGCCCGGGTCCGGGCCGCCGAGGACGACGCACGTGAGCGTGGCACCCTGCCCTGGTGGACTTCGTGAGCGCACTCACGGCGGCAGAAGCCACCTGCTCGCCGGGGTCTGCGCAGGTGTCCGATGTCCGCC
>NZ_JBHVHQ010001043.1:0-2703 GCF_042800135.1 Streptomyces sp. NPDC057654
GTCCCGCGCGGCGCGGTCGCAAGTCGAAGCGGCAGAGGCGTCAGGAGTACGAGGCCATGCAGGCCCCGTCGGTCGGCGGCGTGATGCTGCCGCGCGGCAACGGACAGACCGTCCGCCTGTCGCGTGGTGCCTCCCTCACCGACTTCGCGGAGAAGATCAACGCCAACCCGGCGTCGCTCGTCGCCGTGATGCTCAACCTCGGCGAGATGGTCACCGCGACCCAGTCGGTCTCCGATGAGACGCTTCAGCTGCTCGCCGACGAGATGAACTACGTCCTTGAGGTCGTCAGCCCGGAGGAGGAGGACCGCGAGCTCCTGGAGTCCTTCTCCATCGAGTTCGGCGAGAACGAGGGCGGCGAGGAGATGCTCGTCTCCCGCCCGCCGGTCGTGACCGTCATGGGCCACGTCGACCACGGCAAGACCCGACTGCTGGACGCGATCCGCAAGACGAACGTCGTCGCGGGCGAGGCCGGCGGCATCACGCAGCACATCGGTGCGTACCAGGTCGCCACCGAGGTCAACGGCGAGGACCGCGCGATCACCTTCATCGACACCCCGGGCCACGAGGCGTTCACCGCCATGCGTGCCCGCGGTGCGAAGTCGACCGACATCGCGATCCTCGTGGTGGCGGCCAACGACGGTGTGATGCCCCAGACGATCGAGGCGCTGAACCACGCCAAGGCGGCCGACGTGCCGATCGTGGTCGCGGTCAACAAGATCGACGTCGAGGGCGCGGACCCGACCAAGGTGCGCGGCCAGCTCACCGAGTTCGGGCTGGTGGCCGAGGAGTACGGCGGCGACACGATGTTCGTCGACATCTCCGCCCGTAAGGGCGAGAACATCGATGCCCTCCTGGAGGCCGTCGTGCTCACCGCCGACGCCTCGCTCGACCTGCGCGCCAACGCGGAGCAGGCCGCGCAGGGCATCGCGATCGAGGCCCACCTCGACCGCGGCCGCGGCGCCGTGGCCACCGTGCTGGTCCAGCGCGGCACGCTGCGGGTCGGCGAGACGATGGTCGCGGGCGACGCCTACGGCCGCGTCCGGGCGATGCTCGACGACAAGGGCAACAACGTCGAGGAAGCGGGTCCCTCGACCCCCGTCCTGGTCCTGGGTCTCACCAACGTCCCCGGCGCCGGCGACAACTTCCTCGTCGTCGACGAGGACCGCACGGCCCGGCAGATCGCCGAGAAGCGCGCGGCGCGCGAGCGCAACGCGGCCTTCGCCAAGCGCACCCGCAGGGTGTCGCTGGAGGACCTCGACAAGGTGCTCAAGGCCGGCGAGATCCAGCAGCTCAACCTCATCATCAAGGGCGACGCGTCCGGTTCGGTCGAGGCTCTGGAGTCCTCGCTGCTCCAGCTCGATGTGGGCGAGGAGGTCGACATCCGCGTGCTGCACCGCGGCGTGGGTGCGGTCACCGAGTCCGACATCAACCTGGCGTCCGGCTCCGACGCGATCGTCATCGGCTTCAACGTCCGCGCCGAGGGCCGTGCCACGCAGATGGCCGAGCGCGAGGGCGTCGACGTCCGGTACTACTCGGTCATCTACCAGGCGATCGAGGAGATCGAGGCGGCCCTCAAGGGCATGCTCAAGCCGGAGTACGAAGAGGTCGAGCTGGGCACGGCGGAGATCCGCGAGGTCTTCCGCTCGTCCAAGCTGGGCAACATCGCCGGTGTCCTCATCCGCTCCGGCGAGGTCAAGCGCGACACCAAGGCGCGCCTCGTCCGCGACGGCAAGGTCATCGCGGAGGACCTCAACATCCAGGGCCTGCGCCGCTTCAAGGACGACGTCACCGAGATCCGCGAAGGGTTCGAGGGCGGTATCAACCTCGGCAACTTCAACGACATCAAGATCGACGACGTCATCGCGACCTACGAGATGCGCGAGAAGCCCCGCGGCTGATCGCTGATCGCCAAGTTGCGACCCGGGGCCGGTCGGCGGAGCGTTATTTCCGTCGATCGGCCCCGGCCGTTGCGTGTACGGTTCGAAGAGCTTGTACACATCCTTGGACTCCAAGGACCTTTCACACCGATGCCTCAGGCCCGCCGGGTGGGCTTCACCCGTACCGCATGTATGTGGGGACACTCTCGTTCGACCTGCTCCTGGGCGACGTACGGTCGCTGAAGGAGAAACGCTCCGTCGTGCGCCCGATCGTCGCCGAGCTGCGCCGCGCGTACGCGGTCAGCGTGGCGGAGGTCGGCGACCAGGACCTCTACCGCAGGACCGAGATCGGGCTCGCGGTGGTGTCCGGGGACACCGGACATCTCGTGGACGTGCTGGACCGCTGTGAACGCTGGGTCGCCGCCCGTCCCGAGGTGGAGCTGCTGTCCGTGCGACGGCGGATCCACGGCGACGACGAGTGACGACTGATGAATGAACCGAAGAAGAAAGAAGTAGGCGCATGACCGACAACGCGCGGGCGCGCAAGCTGGCCGACCGCATCCGGGAGATCGTCGCGGAGACCCTGCAGCGCCGGATCAAGGACCCGCGGCTCGGCTATGTGACCATCACGGACACCCGGGTCACGGGCGACCTGCGGGAGGCGACCGTGTTCTACACGGTCTACGGCGACGACGAGGAGCGCGCGGCCTCCGCGGCCGCCCTGGAGAGCGCCAAGGGCGTGCTGCGCTCCACGGTGGGCCGGGAGACCGGGGTGCGCTTCACCCCGACCCTGACCTTCGTCCCCGACGCCCTGCCCGACAACGCC
>NZ_JBHVHQ010001044.1:0-2695 GCF_042800135.1 Streptomyces sp. NPDC057654
GGAACGCCCCTCGTCGCGGGAGCTCACATCCGGCTCACTCGCCGGACAACACCGCCTGCGCGGCCCGCCGGGCCTCGTCGGCGGAGTCCACGGCACGCGCCGCCGCGGCGGCGCGCTCGCACTGCGCGAGCGTGTGCTTGGCCAGCGTGGCGCGCACGTACGCGATGGACGCGGCGCCCATGGACAGGCTGGTGACGCCCAGACCGGTCAGCACGCAGGCCAGCAGCGGATCGGCCGCGGCCTCGCCGCACACGCCGCAGCTCTTGCCCTCCGCCTTGGCGGCCTCGGCCGACGCGGCGACCAGGTCGAGCAGTGCGGGCTGCCACGGGTCCTGGAGCCGCGACACCGCGCCGACCTGCCGGTCGGCCGCGAAGGTGTACTGCGCGAGGTCGTTGGTCCCCAGCGACAGGAACTCCACCTCCTGAAGGATGGAGCGGGCCCGCAGTGCGGCGGAGGGGATCTCCACCATCGCGCCGAACTTCGCCTGGAGCCCGGCCTCGCGGCACGCGTCCGCGAACGCCTTGGCGTCCGCCCGGTCGGCCACCATGGGGGCCATGACCTCCAGGTAGACCGGCAGCCCCTCGGCGGCCTTGGCGAGCGCCGCCAGCTGCGTGCGCAGCACCTCCGGGTGGTCGAGGAGACTGCGCAGCCCCCGCACGCCCAGCGCCGGGTTCGGCTCGTCCGCCGGCGTCAGGAAGTCCAGCGGCTTGTCCGCCCCGGCGTCCAGCACCCGCACGACCACCCGGCCCTCGGGGAACGCCGACAGGACCTCGCGGTAGACCTCGGCCTGCTTCTCCTCGGACGGCGCCTTCGAGCTGTCGTCCAGGAACAGGAACTCGGTACGGAACAGGCCCACGCCCTCCGCGCCGGCCTCGACCGCGGCCTTCACGTCACCGGGCCCGCCGATGTTCGCCAGCAGCGGCACCTTGTGCCCGTCGGAGGTGGCGCCCGGCCCGGACGACGCCGCGAGAGCGGCCTTACGGGCCTCGGCGGCGCCCGTCAGCTCGGCGCGCTTGGCCGCGTCCGGCTCGACGAAGACCTCGCCCGTGCTGCCGTCCACCGCGACGACCGTGCCCTCGGCCAGCTCGCCCGCACCGGGCAGCGCCACCACGGCCGGCACCCCGAGCGCACGGGCCAGGATCGCGCTGTGGCTGGTCGGCCCGCCCTCCTCGGTCACGAACCCGAGCACGAGCGCCGGGTCCAGCAGCGCGGTGTCGGCGGGCGCGAGGTCCCGCGCGATCAGCACGTACGGCTCGTCGCTGTCCGGCACGCCCGGCATCGGCACGCCCAGCAGCCGCGCCACGATGCGGTTCCGTACGTCGTCCAGGTCGGCGACCCGGCCCGCGAGGTACTCGCCGGCCCCGGCCAGCAGCGCCCGGTAGGCCGCGAAGGCGTCGTACACCGCCCGCTCCGCGGTGCTGCCCACGGCGATACGCCGCTCGACGTCGGCCATCAGCTCGGGGTCCTGGGCCATCATGGCCTGGGCCTCCAGCACGGCCTGAGCCTCACCGCCGGCCAGGTTCCCGCGCGCGATGAGATCGGCGGACACGGCCTCCACGGCCTGGCGCGCGCGCCCCTGTTCGCGCGGAGCCTCGTCCGTGGGGATCTGCTTGGCCGGCGGCTCCAGGACCGCCGTGCCCATGTGCCGTACCTCGCCGATCGCCACACCGTGGCTCACACCGACGCCTCGCAGCGTTGTCTCCATTTCACCTGTCTCCCATTGATGCGACGGCTACGGCCGCCGCGGTGGATGTCGTACGCGCCGCCTATGGCGGCCCAGGGATCACTGCCAGGTGAAGAGCGTGTCACCGGTCTTGAGGTCGCCCTCTTCGCGGACGTCGCCGAGCGCGTCGGCGGTCGCCTCCAGCGCGATGACCGGGCAGATCGGCGACTTGCCGGCCTCTTCGACAGCGGCCGGGTTCCAGCGCACGACGGCCTGGCCGCGCGTGACGGTGTCGCCCTTGTTGACGAGCAGCTCGAAGCCCTCGCCATTGAGCTGAACGGTGTCGATGCCGAGGTGGGTCAGCACACCGTGTCCCTCGCCGTCCACCACGACGAACGCGTGAGGGTGCAGGGAGACGACGACACCGTCCACGGGCGCGATGGCCTCGGACGGTTCACGGACCGGGTCGACGGCGGTACCGGGCCCCACCATCGCGCCGGAGAAGACCGGGTCGGGCACTGCCGCGAGTCCGATGGCGCGTCCGGTGAGCGGGGACGTCACGGTGGTCATGGGAAGCCTCCCAGGGGCGGAGATTCATCACGCGCCGTCACTACCTGTACCGGACGACGCACTGGTCAGAAGGGTAAGTCATAGGAACAGCGGATTCCGCACACAAGATCCATAAGAGTGCGGCCCCGCGGCGAGCCCGCGATGAGCCCGCCGCGAGGAATCGATTTGCCTCGACCCTGCGGGGCATGTACTGTCGTATCCCTGCCCACGACCGAGGCACGCAGTCAGCTGCGGGCGAGTCGGAGGGCGGCACCTATCGGATACTGATCCAATTCTCGGATTCGCTTCTGTGTGTCTGCGTATATACGTATATGCAGAAAACGAGCGGTAAGGGAGCGGAAAAAGAACTGATAGAGTGGTGGAACACCGAAGGGAAGCGCCCGGAGAGACCGGTGAAACGGTCACGAAGGAAGCGTCCGTTCCTTGAGAACTCAACAGCGTGCCAAAAGTCAACGCCAGACT
>NZ_JBHVHQ010001045.1:0-2690 GCF_042800135.1 Streptomyces sp. NPDC057654
GCCATGGACCAGTTCGTGGTGGACCTCGGCGGGGACGACGCGGCGGTCGGCGACGAGGTGGTGCTCTTCGGGCCGGGCGACCGGGGCGAGCCGACGGCCGAGGACTGGGCGCTGGCCACCAACACCATCGGATACGAGGTCGTCACGCGCATCTCCGCGCGCGTGCCCCGCGTCTATGTCGGTGAGAGCGATGGCACGGGGGGCGAAGCATGAGCGAGGCGACGAACGGCCCGGCCGCGGTCGCGGCCACGGGACTGAACTGGGGCTGGAAGCGCGGCGCGGGGGTCGCGGGAGCGGCGATAGGCGTCGTCGCGGCGGGCGCGGCGGCGGGCGTCGCCCTGGAGCGGCTCACGGTCGGCCGCGGCATGCGGCGCCGGGCGCGCCTGGCGCTGGACTCCGCGGGCCCGTACGGGACGCTGCGCGGCACACCCGGCACGGCCGTCGCGGAGGACGGCACCGAGCTGTACTACGAGGTGGACGAGGCCGTGCCGGAGGGCGCGGCGGGCAGTGCCGACGGGGCGGCGCCGCGCAAGCGGCTGCTGGGGCGGCGGCCCCCGCGGCAGCCGGTCACCGTCGTCTTCTCGCACGGCTACTGCCTCGGGCAGGACGCCTGGCACTTCCAGCGGGCCGCCCTGCGCGGCGCGGTCCGCGGCGTGTACTGGGACCAGCGCAGCCACGGGAGGTCCGAGCGGGGGCGGGGACAGAGCGAGAGCAACGCTCCCGTCTCCATCGATCTGCTCGGCCGCGATCTGAAGGCCGTCATCGACGCGGCGGCGCCCGAGGGGCCGCTGGTGCTGGTGGGGCACTCGATGGGCGGCATGACGATGATGGCGCTGGCCGCGCAGTACCCCGACCTGGTCGCCGAGCGCGTCGTCGGCGCCGCCTTCATCGGCACGTCGGCGGGCAACCTCGCCGACGTCAACTACGGGCTGCCGGTCGTCGGGATGAACGCCGTGCGGCGCGTGCTCCCCGGTGTGCTGAAGGCCCTGGGCTCGCAGGCCGACCTGGTGGAGAAGGGGCGGCGGGCGACCGCGGACCTCTTCGCGGGCGTCGTCAAGCGCTATTCGTTCGGGGCGAAGGACGTCGATCCGGGGGTGGCGCGGTTCGCGGAGCGGCTGATCGAGGCGACCCCCATCGACGTGGTCGCCGAGTTCTACCCGGCCTTCGCCGAACACGACAAGGTCGAGGCGCTGTGCGCGTTCGACTGCCTGCCCGTGCTCGTCCTCGCGGGCGCGGGCGACCTCATCACCCCCAGCGAGCACAGCGAGGCCATCGCGGAGGCCCTGCCCGACGCGGAACTGGCCCTCGTGCCGGACGCCGGGCACCTGGTGATGCTGGAGCACCCCGAGGCCGTGAACGACCGGCTGGCGGAGGTGCTGGCCGCGGCCGCCGCGGGCGACGCCCTCACCACCCGCGCCGCCTCGGGCGAGGGCACGGAACGCGGCTGAACGGCCCATGGGGCTCGTCGCCAGGCTCTTTTACGGGCACGGGCGGGCCTGCCGGTGCTTCCGCGGGGCGGCCCGGCGGCTCGTACGGGTGCGAGTCGCGTCCTGACGCCCGTACGAAGCCGGGCCCACGGGGCGCGCGGCGTGTGCACGGCTCCAGATCATGGTGCTCGGGCCCGTACCATCGGCCGGTATGAACGTCCCGCAGACCGAGCCCGTGGCCGCCACCGCACAGATCACCGTCACGACGCCCGAGCGCATGCGCGCGCTCGGCCGCGGCCTCGCCGGGCTGCTGAGCCCCGGCGACCTGGTGTTGCTCAGCGGCGAGCTGGGGGCGGGCAAGACGACGCTCACCCGCGGCCTCGGCGAGGGGCTGGACGTGCGCGGCGCCGTGACCTCCCCGACCTTCGTGATCGCGCGCGTGCACCCGCCGCTGGGGGACGGGCCGGCGCTGGTGCACGTGGACGCGTACCGGCTGAACGGCGGGCTCGACGAGATGGAGGACCTCGACCTGGACGTCTCGCTGCCGGAGTCGGTGGTGGTCGTGGAGTGGGGCGACGGGAAGGTCGAGGAACTGTCGGAGGACCGGCTGCACGTCGGCATCGAGCGGGCGGTGGGCGCGGACCCGGCCGCCTGGAGCGAGGACGACGGTGACGGCGACGATGTGCGCGAGGTGACGCTGACCGGGGTGGGCGCCCGGTGGGCGGGCGTGGATCTGACGGTGCTGGGCGATCTGGGGGCTTCGGGGTCTTCGGGGGCTTCGGAGGGCTGAGTCCGTACGGCTCGGCGGCCGGTACGGCGGGTTCCGTAGGCGGGTCGCCGCTCACATTCCGACAAGCCGTCGGGAAGATGTTGCGCGCGCGGTGTCGCGCGTGGTCACATGGAGGCGTAGAGAGCCGGTTAGGTGTACCTAACCCATACCTGTCCGCCCCAGCAGCCCCAGGAGGCATCCATGTCGGCCCAAGAGCCCGCAGCTGCCGTGGCAGCCCGGCGTGACGAGGAACGGCAGCCCTCGATGAGCGACCTGCTGGCGTCCTGCGCCGCCGCCAGCGCCGTCTCGACGCCGCCGACGGCTCCGGAGCCCGCTGCCGCCGCCCAGGAGGCGGACGCGGCGACCGCCGAGCCGGACTGCCCGGCCGAGGCCGGGCCCCACGCCGCGTAGGCGCTCCCGGCGTTAGCCCATACGGGGGAATGGTCCTACGGGACCACGACCACCTTCGTGCCGATTGCGGCGAACTTCCACAT
>NZ_JBHVHQ010001046.1:0-2687 GCF_042800135.1 Streptomyces sp. NPDC057654
TCGTAGTGGTAGACGCCGTCGGCCAGGCACACGTACAGCTGGACGCCGAAGAGGCAGCGCGCGGACGCGACCATCCGGTGGTAGGGCCAGGTGCCGTTGGTGTCGAACTCCTGCCGGGAGATGCCGTATCCGTAGCGCAGCAGCGTCGAGAGCGCCCGCTCGTCGAACTCCTCGGTCCGCGTCAGCTCCGCGGGCACCCGGGTCGTCAGCGGGCGGCGGGGCAGGCCGCGGTAGAGCTTGAACTTCAGCGGCTCGTCCGGGTTGCCGTACTCCGACTGCCGGGCCTCCATCGCCTCGGCGAGGTCTTCCAGGGTGACGCGCCAGAACTCCCGGCCGACGCCCTTTCCGGTCGAGTCCTCGCTCATGGGAAGGGATGCGGGTGCGGGTTGCGCACCAGCGGCAGCCGGGGCAGTCCCGTCACCCGCCGGGCCGGGTGTCCGAAGGTCATCGGCACCGACCCCGGTGCTATCACCTTGACGCATGTGAAGCCTCCCGCGGCCTGTTCCGTAGAGGTGGTGTCGACGGCTATGACGTCCATGCCGGCCGCGGCGAACCGCCGTACGGCCTCGTCGAGATCCGCGCCGATGTCCGTGTTGCCGGGCCAGTGCCAGCGGTCGAGCCCTTGCTGCCAGGTCGACTCCGTCGAGTCGTCGAGCAGGAAGGAGTACCGGTCGAACGTCGTCGGGTTCGCGGCGCACAGCAGATGGTCGGCCATCGAGCGGACGTCGTCCGGGCAGTCGGCCAGGTGCTGGGCGCGGTCGCGCCAGTCCGGGTCGAGCGCGAGCAGGCTCACGTACTCGACGGTCTGGCTGAGTTCGTGGAGCGCGGCGAGGATCGCCTCGGCCGGGTTCAGACCGCTGCCGCCGGTCGAGACGGCTTTGGGCCGTTGCCCGGTGCCGGTGGCGTCCTCGGCGAACGTCCAGAATGAGGGAATCCCGTGTTCCCGCGTGGTGTCGAAGATCCGCACCCGGTATCCCCGCCGCCCGATGCGCTCGGCCACGAGCGGAATGCGGCGGTCGGGCACGGCGGCCGGGTCGATCTCGGGCAGCGGCGTCCGCCCGTACCAGGCCGTCAGGAACGCGTCGCGCTCCGCGACTTCGAGGACGCCGTGCAGCACCGCCTCCTCGTAGCAGCCGCCGAGCGCGCAGCCGCTGGAGATCTCGCACGCGAACGCGCGCTCGCCGCCGGGGTTGCCGCCGCCCGGCTTGTGCAGCCGGTAGTAGACGAAGTCCTCGGGTACGAGCACGGGCCGGCCCTGGCCGAACGACCAGCCCCACACCCAGTCGGCCACCGCGTCCTCGGTGAACTCCCGGTACGGGAAGCCCGGGGCGCGGTACCGGTCGGCGGGATACAGCCCGAGCGACCGCGGGTCGACCGCGTCGTCGGCCACCTCCGCGTACCCGGCCCTGACGCTCGTCCGCCTGCTCGTCTCGTACGCGGCCAGCCGCTCCAGCGACTCCGCCACCGCGATGGCCCGCGCCGACGCGAAATCCCGCGTGCGCCCGTACCCGGCGGCCTCCACCGAGACCCCGGGCACCGCCATGACGGCCTCGGTGAACGGGAACGCGTGCTGCGTGTACGACGTGACGGAGGGGATCAGCCCGCTCTGCGCGTCGACATACACGGTGTCCAGCGCGTCCCCGTCCAGCCGCCGGACGCGGCTCGATCCGGGGGACAGCTTCGGCCGCGCCGTACGGGTGATCCGCGCGCCCTGCTCGGTGTCGAGCGGCAGCTCGGAGCATTCGGGGCAGCGGGGATCGGGCAGGTAGCCGTGGCGGGACATGGCCAGGGTGGCGCTGTCCAGTGTCCAGAACCGGTGGGGGGCGGGGGGTACGGGCGGCGGCGCGGCCTGCCCGGGGGCCGATCCGCTCGTGGTCCTGGACTCCGGGCCGGCCGAGCGACCGGCCTGCGGTCCGTACGAGTCCCCGGCCTCAGGCCTGGACGCGGGTCCGGCTTCCGGCGCGGGCGAAGGTCCGGTCCCGGGGCCGTGCGGAGCCCCGGCCTCCGGACCGTACGGCGGCGCGGTCCCCGGCCCGTACAAGCCCCCGGCCGCCGCCAGCGCGGTCACCGTGTCCGCCAGGAAGCTCGGCAGGTCGCCGCCGCGCACCTCGGCCGTCAGCTCCGCGGTGCGTTCGGGCGAGGCGAAAGCCGCCGCGGAGCGCCTGGTGCGCAGGCACTCGGGGCAGCCCGGAGCCCACGGTCCGACGATCAACTGGTGGGGTTCGTGCAGTACTTGAGGCGCTTGGAGTACTTGGAGCGCTTGGCGCGGTTCGGGCGACGCTTCGGGCTGATCAGCCATGGACGACCACGGCTCGCGCCACGAACGGGCACATCCGGGCGACGAGCGGATCGTGGTCGAGCGGTACCGCGACCACCCGGCCGCCCTCGCGCGTCAGCCCCGCCACGGCCGCTTCGAGGGTCACGGACTCCGGCCGCGGGCCGGTCTCCCCGCGTAGATCCGAGGGAAGGTCCGGGACGGGCGCCGGGGCGTAGCCGGGCTGGTCGGCGGCGCGCGACTGGTAGGCGAGGAGCGTGCGCTCCAGCCCCTTCTCCAGCGCGGCGTCGACGTCCAGGTCGCTGACGTAGGCGACGGTGGCGTCCGGGGTGGAGAAAGCGAAGGAGGGCAGCCCGATCAGGGCCGTCAGGTCGTGGACTTCGACGGACTGGTCGACGATCTCCAGGAGCTT
>NZ_JBHVHQ010001047.1:0-2687 GCF_042800135.1 Streptomyces sp. NPDC057654
GTCCCAGGCGTTGGCGAGCGCGAGGGGCGCGGACGGGGTGTGCAGGGAGCGGAAGAGCTCGGCGCTGTTCGGCTGTGAGGCGGTCATGTACGCAGTGAAACACCGGCTGCCGCCCGCCTGCTGGCGAGAATCCGACCTGGTGGCGCCGTGGGCGTACGAGCGTCCTTCCGCCGTTCCGCGCCGGGGCCGACACGTTGAGTGCCGTTCCTCGGGATGGTCCCGGGGAACGGCACTCGGGGGGGGTGAGACGGCTGCCATGCGGGTGGGCGGGGCTGCGCGCGTCCGCGGGCTTCGCCGGTGGAACGGCGGGGGAAGCGAGGCCCTGGAGCCGCTACGCGGGCTTCGTCACCCGCCGACGTTGACGTCGATGCAGGCGTAGAAGGCGTTGGGCGTGTCGGCGACGTTCCAGACCGCCAGCACCTTCTGCTTGCCCTTCAGGCCGCCGAAGTTGACCTGGTGGGTGACCGTCTCGTTCGGCCGCTGGCCGCCGTCGTTGATCTCCGCGATCTTGCGGCCGCCGGCGAAGTACTGCCAGGTGCTGGTCGCGTGGCGGGCGGTCAGCTTCCACTTGAAGGATGTGGTGCTGCCGACGGGCGTGACCTTCCAGCCCTTGCTGTCATTGTCGAGGTCCGCGAACTGCGAGTTGCCGCCGCTGCAACTCTTCAGGCCCTTCGGCCCCTCGACGCTCTGCGGTTCCCACTTGATGGGTCCGCACTGCACGGTGCCCGCCGCACACTGGGCCTGGCGGCTCGGGGGCGAGGACACATAGCCGTGGGCGCTCGCCGAGCCGACGGGCAGGGTCACCGCGATGAGCGGGGCGACGCCCGCGCCGATCAGAACAGCCAGCCTTCGTTTCGATTTCATGCCAACTCCTTCACGCGGGGGCGGTACCACTCCTCACTCGCCGGGAAGGCTGAAAGTGGCACCTCAGAACCGCGCTAGCCGATTGGTCTGTACCATACTCGTTGTCTGACCACGGTCAATAGGTGTCGCGAACGTATCCGTGGTGGATGCACGACACGTCCCATCACCCCCTGAACCCCCGTACAGCTCTCCGTACTCTCCCGTCGCCCTTGCGCCGGGGCTCCCGCGTGTAGTGCGCTGACCCTCATGAAAAAGAGGAGTGTTGCCACGCTGATCGCCGCTCTGGTCACGGGCTCCGTTCTCGCGGGGATGTCCGATGTGAGTGCGGGAGCCACCGAGACGGGCGGCTCCCGCACTCCGTCACCCGCCGACCAGTCATCCGCTGATCCGTCGCCCGCCGACCTCTCGGCTACCGATCACTCGGCTGCCGGTCTCTCGACCGCCGCCTCGTCGCGCGAGCTGGGAGTCGACCTCGACACGGTGACGATCCCGGAGCTGCAAGCCCGTATGGCGGAGGGCGAGCTGACCCCGTCGGCGCTGACCCGCGCCTACTTGCGGCGGATCAAGACCGTCGACCCGAAAATCCACGCGGTGCTGCGCACCGACCCGACAGCGCTGCGCCAAGCGGCCGCCAGCGACGCCAGACATCGGCACGGTCGCGCCCGCGGCCCGCTCGACGGAATTCCCGTCCTGCTCAAGGACAATGTGAATACCCGCGGCCTGCCGACGACGGCCGGTTCGCTGGCGCTCGCCGGAAGCCCGCCGGATACCGATGCCGCCCTCGTGACCCGGCTGCGCGACGCGGGAGCGGTGATTCTCGGCAAGACCAATCTGTCGGAATGGGCGAACTTCCGGGCGGCGAAACCGACATCGGGCTGGTCGGCGGTCGGCGGGCAGACCAACAATCCCTTCGTGCTGGACCGGAATCCGTGCGGGTCGTCCGCCGGTTCCGCCGCCGCGCTCGCCGCTTCGCTCTCGCAGGTCGCGATCGGCACCGAGACGGACGGCTCGATCGTCTGCCCGGCCGGGATGAACGGGGTGGTCGGACACAAGCCCAGCCTCGGCCCGGTCAGCCGGGACGGCGTGGTGCCGATCTCCGCGGAACAGGACACCGCGGGCCCCATGGCCCGTAACGTCACCGACGTCGCGCTCACCTACGCGGTGCTCAGCGGCGACAGTTCCGCCGCTTCCGCCAGTTCCGCCAGTTCCGCCAGTTCCGTCGGCTCCGTCGGCTCCGTCGCACATTCCGGAGCTCTTTCGGGCTCGGGCGATTTCACCCGTCACGGAGGGCTGCGCGGCAAGCGGATCGGCCTGTGGCGGCTGCCCTCGCTCGGGCCGGACGTGGACGCCGTCATGACCCGTACGGCCCAGAAACTGCGTAAGGCCGGAGCCGAGGTCGTCGAGGTCACTCCCCCGTATCAGAAGCGAATCGCCGAAATCGAGTTCCCGGCGCTGCTCAGCGAATTCCACCGGGACATCGACGCTTATCTGGCCACCCGCGAGGGGCCGCGGAACCTCGCCGAACTGATCGAGTTCAACCGCTCCCACCCGGCGGAGCAGACTTGCTTCGCCGGGCAGGAACTGTTCGAGCAGTCCCTCGCCGCGCCGCCGACCACCGACCCGAAATACCGGGCCATGCGGGCCGAGCTGACGGGCCTCGCCAAGCGTTCCATCGACGAGACCATGGCCGCCCACCGGCTTGACGCCATCGCCTCGCCGACGAACCCGCCCGCCTGGACGACCGACTGCGCCCGCGGCGACAACGACGTCATCCCGTCCTCGACGCCCGCGGCCGTCGCCGGGTACCCGTCGCTGTCCGTGCC
>NZ_JBHVHQ010001048.1:0-2680 GCF_042800135.1 Streptomyces sp. NPDC057654
GGCCGGTGGTCCGGGCCTCCGTAGTCCGGGCTCGTGAAGTCCGGGCTGGAGAACCGGGGCCGGGAGGCGTGCTCATTGTTGGCGTCCGGGCTGGAGAAGCCCGGACGGGAGTAGCCGAGGTGCGGGGTCCGGTTGACCCCCGAGGGCCTCGGCACATACGTCGTCCGCGGGGCCGGCGGACCCGCGGTGGCGAGCGCTTCGCGCAGGAAGGGCAGTACGCCGCGGTGCAGCAGCGCCTGCCGCCAGGCATCCCTGGCCTGCGCCACCGCCTCGGCCTGCTTGCCCGCCGCCCGTCCCGCGCGGCCCGCGGGGCCGTTGTTGCGCAGGGCGGTCAGCAGCATGGCGCCCATGGCGACGAGGATTCCGGCGGCGGTGAGACCACCGAACCACCAGCCGATGGTGATCATCGGGTCGGCGACCGAGGCGTCGGAGCTGACGGTGCGAAGGACATATCCGATCACGAGGAAGAGCAGAGCCGCGATGCCCGCGAGGACCGGCGCGAGCACGGCGAGCACTGCTCCCGCCCCCGCTCCGGCCTCGGCGGCCTCGCTCATGGCGGTGACGACCCCGACGGCGGCCGAACGGTCGTCGCCCTGATCACCGCCGCCGCTTCCGCCGCCGACCGGCTGCGGCCGGGCGACGTTCGCGGGCGCGCGCAGTTCGTCGCGCGCCTGTACGTAGGTGCGGTATTCGGCTGCCGCGCATGCCGAGATGGCGGCCACGGCGCCCAACGCCATGGTGCGCAGCTGTTCAGTGTTGAGCCGCCGGCCTAGGGCGGCCAGTTCCGGGTCATGGTCTGCGGTACGCAGCGCCTCGTCGAGGACTCGCTCGAACTCCGGGCGATCCTCGGTCAGCAGGTGCGGAGCGCTGTTCATGTGCATCCCCCGATGCTCCGTAGGGCCTTGTAGCCGGCCTACACCGGGCAGTTGGGCGGAAACGGAGGAGAGCCTGCTACGGATAAGGCCGATGGTAGAGCCGTTCTGGCACGGGGTGACAGTCTGTTTCCCGAATTCCCCCCGCGCGGTGGAATTTCCTACCTGCCCCTACCCCTGCCCAATGAATCCTCAGACAGACAGAGGAAGTTGAACCACCAGTAGCTTTCCGGCCATCGTGACGCCGCCGTCCATCGCGACCGCCAGGCCGTCCGCGTACACATGCGGACCGTCCACGGCCGCCGCGCCGTTGTCCTCGCCGTCCTCGGACCCCACCTCCCCGAGAAGGTACGGAATGGGGCTGTGGCCGTGGACGACACGTGAGCCGCCGAAGGCGGTCAGCAGTTCCCGGGCGGCCATCGGGCCGGCTTCGTCGCGGAACGCGAAGCGCTTGGTGAATTTCCGGAACAGATCCCAGCACTCGTCGGCGTCGCTGCGCTGGAGCGCCTCGGTGATGGCGTCGTTGACGGCCTCGATGGAGTCGCCGTAGTCGAGGTAGGCGGTGGTGTCGGAGTGCACCAGCAGATGCCCGTCCTCCTCGGCCATCGCGTCCAGCCGGGCCATCCACTGGAGGTGGTGGTCCTGGAGGCGCTCCATGTCGGTGCGCTGGCCGCCGTTGATGAGCCAGGCGGCCTGGAAGGAGGCGGTGCCCGCGCCGGAGTTGACGGGGGTGTCGTAGAACCGCTTGGCGCCGAGGAGGAGGAGCTCGTGGTTGCCCATGAGCGCCTTGCAGTAGCCGCCGGCCGCCGCGGCCTCGGCGGAGAGCCGCATCACGAGGTCGATGACGCCGATGCCGTCCGGACCGCGGTCGGTGAAGTCGCCGAGGAACCAGAGGCGGGCGTTGCCGGCGGCCCAGTGGCCGTCGGCGTCGATCAGCCCCTGCGCGGCCAGGGCCTCGTGGAGTTCGTCGAGGTAGCCGTGGACGTCGCCGACGACGTACAGCGGGCCCGGCCCGTTCGAGGGGAGAGGCGCCTCGGGGTCGGCGAGCGGGGTGAGCTCGACGGTGGGCACGTCCGGGTCCGCGACGATGACCGGCAGGTCCCGCTCGGTGGGCGTGTAGCCGGGGGGCATCGCGTCTCCCGGTACGGGTGGTGCGGGGGGATTCTCGTGCGGCTCGGACTGCGCGTACGCAGGGAAGGGCGGCAGTGCCGCCGTGGTCCGTGCCGTGGGTCCCAGACCGGCCCCCTGAGTCATCGACCCCTCCACCATCGCGCCGCCGTGCACCTTGTGGACCTTGCCTGGTCGATGGCGGTCCGTGGTGTCGTGCGCCCATCATAGGAATGACCGTCGCGGCGTGCGACGCACCAGGGGGCTGTCAATCGGGGACGGCCGGACTTCTCCGTGCTTTTCTCCCCAATTGGACCGTTCGCTCCCTCCCCTTAATTCTGCCCCAGCCGGGTTGTTGCCCGCGTTAGGGGCTTCATGCTCCGGGGCGGGGAGCGCGCGGAAGGCCCGGGCGGCGCACGGGAGCCCGGCCCGGGCCTTCTGCTCTTCGCAGCTTTTCGCTGATTTTCTCTGGTTTTCTCTGGTTTCTCCGCTCCGCGATCCCGCTTACGGGTGCGCGGGTCTCACGGGACTCACAGATCTACGGGGTTCACGAGTGCTACGCCGGGCCGCTGCTGCGGGGGCTGCGGGGAGGGCTGACCGTGGTGCGCGGCGGTCGGCGCTGTGACGACGTGCGCACGATCAGTTCGGTTGGTATGACCTGTTCCACCGGGCGTCCCGTGTCGAGCCCCTCGATGGCGTCG
>NZ_JBHVHQ010001049.1:0-2668 GCF_042800135.1 Streptomyces sp. NPDC057654
GAGGCCGCCGACGCGGCGGCGAAGCGGAAGACGGAGGCCGAGGCGGCAGCGGCGGCCAAGAAGGAAGCCACGGAGAAGGCCGCGGAGCAGGCGGCGGAGAAGGCACAACCGGAGCAGCCCGAGCAGCCCGAGCAGGCGGCGAAACCGGAGCAGGCGGCGCAGCCGGTGAAGGCGTCGGGCGGCTCGTACACGCTGCCCGTGGGCTCGTACACGCTTACCGCCGGATTCGGCCAGTCGGGCGACATGTGGTCCGCCAACCACACCGGGCAGGACTTCGCGGCGCCGACGGGTACGCCGATCAAGGCGGTGCACGGCGGCGCGATCACGCAGGCGGGGTGGGCGGGTTCGTACGGCTACCGCACGGTGCTCACCCTGGACGACGGCACTGAGCTGTGGTTCTGCCACCAGTCGTCGATCGCCGTGAACTCCGGGAAGGTGCGGACGGGCGACGTCATCGGCCGGGTCGGCGCGACCGGCAATGTCACCGGCCCCCATCTGCACCTGGAAGTGCGGCCGGGCGGGGGCGCGCCGGTGGACCCGATGACGTGGCTGCGGGACCACGGCCTGAAGCTGTAACGGGCGGGGCCGACGGGTTACTTGAGACCCATGTGGCTTAAACGGAATGGATGGGTCCGACCGAGCCGTGAAGACGCCCGTGAGAGGCGTTAAATGGCCGTATGGCTGAGAAGCGCAAGAAGATCGGAAACCTGTCCGTCCATCCGCTCTGCCTCGGCGGCAACGTCTTCGGCTGGACGGCCGACGAGGCGGAGTCCTTCGCCGTCCTGGACGCCTATACGGAGGCGGGCGGCAACTTCATCGACACCGCAGACGTCTACTCCGCCTGGGTCCCCGGCAACTCGGGCGGCGAGTCCGAGACCGTCCTGGGCAACTGGTTCGCGACGCGCGGCAACCGCGAGGACGTCGTCCTGGCCACCAAGGTCGGCGCGGGCGTACCGGAGAAGCGCGGCCTGGCCGCCCACGGCATCAAGGCGGGCGTGGAGGAGTCCCTGCGCCGCCTGCGCACGGACTACATCGATCTCTACTACACGCACTACGACGACGAGACCGTGCCGGTGTCGGAGTTCATCACGGCCCTGGACGAGCTGGTGCGGGAGGGCAAGGTCCGCGAGATCGCGGCCTCCAACATCACGCCGGCCCGGCTGGAGGAGGCGCTGACGTTCTCCGACGCGGAGGGCCTGGCCAAGTACGTCGCGCTCCAGCCGCGGTACAACCTGGTCTCGCGCGATACGTACGAGGACGATCTGGCCGAGACCGCCGCGCGCCACGGGGTGGCGGCGGTCCCGTACCACGCCCTGGCGTCGGGCTTCCTGACCGGCAAGTACCGGCCGGGCGTGACCGTGGACAGCGCGCGGTCGGGTACCGCGGCCGAGTACGTACGTACGGAGCGCGGGCAGCGCGTTCTGGCGGCGCTGGACAAGGTGGCGGAGGCCCACGGCGCCGAACTGGCGACGGTCGCCCTGGCGTGGCTCGCGGCTCAGCCGACGGTGGTCTGCCCGATCGCGAGTGCGCGGAACACGGGGCAGCTGCCGGCGCTGCTGGCGGTGGAGGACCTGCGGCTGACGGGTGACGAGGTGGAGCTGCTGACGGAGGCGTCGAAGTAGGAACGGGGCGGGCCGGGCTGGGCCGGGCCTCGCCGCCCCCGCCGCTGGACGACGGGCAGCGAGACCCTGGCGCTTTCGCCTATGCCCGCCGCTCGACGGCCCAGGAGGCGAGGGCGACGCCGCCGGCGACGGCGAAGACGGAGGGCCAGGCGCCGACCTTCTTGGCGAGCGGGTGGGAGCCGGCGAAGGCGGCCACGTACAGCCCGGTCAGCGCGGCGGCGGCGCCGGTGCCGGACCGCTGCTGCCACTGCCGCGCGGCGACGGTGCCGGCGGCGGCGAGCGCGGCCCCGCCGAGCGGCCGCCTATTGGTCCATCGGGCCACCCCGTAACCGCCGACCAGCCCGGCGGCGGCCACTACAGACGTCGGAACCCCAGCCATTTCCGCAACCTCCACGATCTGTGACAAGACAACGCGATAACACAACGCGACAAAACAACTCGAACGTTTCCTCGACCCTACGCCTGGGGGTGCGGAGGCGGACACCCGATGATGAGGTGTGACGTTCCGCGGGGGATGAAGTAGGGGGAGAAACGGGGAAGCCGGGGCAGGGGGACCGTTCCTGCTGGGCAACAACTGCCCATGCCTACGCCGATCTCGTACGACCGGGCGCTACTGGCCCGACTGGTCCGCCGCCAACGCGGCCTGGCCACACACGCGCAGCTGCGCGCCCTGGGGGTCTCCCAGGGCGCGATCTGGAACAGGGCGCGGGAGAACGGCCCGTGGCAACGGGTGCTGCCGCGCGTCTACCTCCTCCATTCCGGCGTGCCGGACGCGGTCCAGCGCCTGCTGGCGGCGGTGCTGTACGCGGCGGGGCAGCGCGCGGCGGGGGCGCCGCTGTCGGGGAGGTCGGCGCTGCTGACGGGCAGGGCGGCGCTGCACATGGCGCCGGGTTCCACGACGCGGCACGAGGCGGCGCGACTGGCACCGGTGGAGGTGCTCATTCCGGACGACCGCCGGGTCGCGGACGCCGACTACGTCCGCGTCATCAGGACCCGCCGCTGGCCGGCCGGGCACCTCCTGGTCGAGAGCCTGCCCATCACCAGGG
>NZ_JBHVHQ010001050.1:0-2667 GCF_042800135.1 Streptomyces sp. NPDC057654
GTTCTACGTGCGCCGCCAGGGACTCGAACCCCGGACCCGCTGATTAAGAGTCAGCTGCTCTAACCAACTGAGCTAGCGGCGCGCGCTGACAGAGAAAACTCTACCGGATCCGAAGGGGTGCTCCGGACCGTCCGGTACCGGCGTGCCCGCGCGCGACCGAATAGGTGAACAGGGGGCTCGGGTAAAGGGTCGAAAGTCCTTTGGTTTATGGACCAAAGACTGCACAACCTCCCGTTTTGCTCTGTGAAGATCATGTCTGTCGCGCAAGATCATCAGTTGCTCCGTCAACATGCGGTTTGTCCGGGTAGTTGAGAAGCTGTGCCGAGTGCGAAGCGCGACGGGAACTTCACGGCCTGGAGGGGACTCATATGTCGATGCCGGTGTTTGAGGAATTCGATCCCCCGGGCGATTGCGCGTGCGGGGGATGCGTGCAGCGCCGCCGGGCCCTGCTGCACGCGGTGCCCGCCCGCGACGGCGGCCACCCGGCGACGTACGGCGCCCGCCGGGCCGTCGTGCTCGTCGCGGCGGCGGGCACGGTGCTCGGCGGCGGCGCGGGCGCGGCGATAGCCGCCGGCCCCGCTCCGTCCGAGGTCAGCAGCGCGGGCCAGGGACATGACGGGGCGTCGGACAGCTCCGCCGGGGCCACCCCGCAGGGCCGGGCCGGCGCGCTGTACGGTGCCGACGCCGAGGCGGCCGGCGGCCGGGGGCGGGTCATGGCGCTCGCCGTGACGAACCGCACCACCACCCGCGACGCGATACTGAACCGCGCCCAGCACTGGGTGAATCAGCAGGTTCCGTACAGCATGAGCCACTACTGGTCCGACGGCTATCGGCAGGACTGCTCGGGATTCGTCTCGATGGCCTGGAATCTCGGCAGCAACCAGTGGACGGGCAGTCTCTCGCAGTTCGCCACCCACATATCGAAGAGCCAGCTGCAACCCGGCGACATGCTTCTCTTCCACAATGCGGCGAACCCCGGAGCGGGTTCGCACGTCACCATCTTCGGCGGCTGGGCGAATTCCGCGCACACGCGGTACATCGCCTACGAGCAGACGCGCCCGCATACGCTCAAGCGCTCCACTCCCTATGCCTACTGGAACAACTCCAGCCGCTATGTGGCCTATCGCTACAACGGGGTGGTGGGCGGCGGCAGCGGCAACAGCGGCGGCGGCTCCACCGCCTTTCCCGGCGCCGGTTCCTTCGGCCCCGGCGCGAACAACGCCCAGGTGACCCGGCTCGGCCAGATGCTGGTGAAGCGCGGCGGCGCCAAGTTCTACTCCGAGGGGCCGGGCCCGCGCTGGTCGGAGGCGGACCGCCGGGCGACCCAGGCGTTCCAGAAGGCGCAGGGATGGTCGGGGGGCGACGCCGACGGCATACCCGGCCGGGCGACCTGGGACTACCTGGTCGGCGGCAAGGGGAAGAACATCGGCGGCTCCGGGGGCTCCAGCGGGTCCGGTGGCTCTGGCGGCAATCAGGGCGGGAGCGGCGGGAGCAAGGCGCCCGCCTATCCGGGCGCGGCCAAGTTCCGCCCCGGCCAGTCCAACACGTATGTCGCACAGCTCGGCAAGCAGCTGGTCAAGAAGGGCTACGGCAAGCACTACTCACAGGGCCCCGGCCCCCGGTGGAGCGAGAGCGACCGCCGGAACGTCGAGGCGTTCCAGCGGTCGCAGGGCTGGGGCGGCCGCGACGCCGACGGCTACCCCGGCCCCGAGACCTGGCGGCGGCTCTTCGCATGACGGAGCGGAAGATGAAGAAGGACAGCAAGAGCAGCAAGGACAGTACGGAGCCGGGGCCCTCAGCGGGCGCGGCGAACTCCCGCCGGCAGGGGGACCGACACGAACAGCGCGGCCGGCGGGGAGAGGACGGTGGTGCCGCCGGGCCGCAGGGCAGCGCGCACGCCGGTTCGTACGACGGGCCGAACACCGGCCCGTCCACCGGCACCCGGATGCGCGCCATCTGGCACGGCGAGGGCATCCCCATGGACATGCTCTTCCGCGACGACCGCGACGGGTACGGGCACGGCCCGGCGCCCGTGGAGGAGCGGGACGCGCCCGGTCCGCTCCAGGCCGACCGGCCGGGGTCCCACGTGGCCGTCATCGACGGCGGCCGGGGTCCGGCCGTCGAGCCCGAGGAGACCGGCGGCGAGACGGCGGCGGGGGAGGGCGCGCGGGCGCCCGAGGACGACACGACCGAGCAGCCGCTCATCCTCGTGCCGCTGATCGACCCGGACACCGGCAAGGAGTTCGTCTACCCGCCGGACCTGGCCGATCCGGCGCCGGCCGTCAGACGCCAGGCGGCTGCGAAGCCCGAGAAGGCTGCGGTGTCCGAGCCGGTCGACTCGGCGTACGCGCCTGCCTCCGCCTCCGCCCAAGTGCCCGCTCCCGCCCGTACCGAGGACGCCCCTCGTACGGAAGACACCCCTCGCGCGGAGCCCATCACCCGTACGGAGGACACCGCGACGGCCATCGCGGGCATCGCGGCGGCCACCGCGCTCGCCGACGCCGCGGGCCGCCGCCCGGACTCGCGCGACGCCGACGCCGACGCCGCGAGTACGGGTACGGGCCGGGGCGCTCGTACGGGCGGCGGCGACCGGGACGTACGCATGGGCGGCGGGCCCGGCGCGTCCGGCGGCCGCAACCGGCGGCGGGCCGAGCCCCGGCCCGAGAC
>NZ_JBHVHQ010001051.1:0-2664 GCF_042800135.1 Streptomyces sp. NPDC057654
TCATTCTGGATGCCTCGAAGGGCGTGAACCCGAAGAGCTTCTCGGCCAAGGTGGAGGCCGAGAAGCTCAAGGGGAAGTGGTACGTGGGTGACTTCGACCTCAACGCCGGTACGGGTAGCCAGGGGCCCCACACTACTTAGGCCGGCCGCGGGGAAGCGGCTCTTGAAGAGCAGGAACTTGAGCATCGCGCAGAAGCCCGACCGGGGCGCACCGGCTTGTGCCGCGACAGGGCCGGCTCGGTGGCGTCCCCCTGTGCTTGTCACCGGTCTCGCGGGCTCGTAGTGGGGAACGCCACCGCGCGGGGAAGACTGCGGGTACGTGCCGGTGCAGGGGGAGGGGGCGGTGTGTGTGGCCGCAGCCAGCAGTGCGGACTCGGCGCTCAGGCGGGCCCGGAACGCACGGAACATGACACTGGAGGGGGCCGCCGAAGCGTTGAACGCGTTCACCGGCGGGGCGGCGGACGCGAGCCTGATGAGTGCGTGGGAGTCCGGCCGGCGTCGTACGGGCAAGCGGAACCGGGCGGGTCTGTGCCAGTTGTACCGCGAGCGCTCGGAGGTGCTGTTCGCCCACCAGGACGGTGCGGCCACCAGCGTGCTGGAGACGTCCGGCACGGCGGTGGTGGTCAAGGTGCTCACTCGCTGGACCGACTTGGTCGAGGCGATGACGGGTGTCGTCGCCGGGGCGCGCGAGCAGTTGGTCGTCACCGGCTCCCGGTCACGGGAGAAGGTGTACTTGGCGGCGATCGAGACGGCCGTGGCCCAGCAGCCGGACCTGGTCCACTACCGGGTGCTGTACGGCCCGCCGCGCCATCGGGCGCTCGTCGACCACTTGGCGCGGCTGCTGGAACTGCGCGATCCGTCCGCGCGCCGCAACGGCGTCAAGACGCTGCACATCGGGATGGTGGAGGCCACCGAGGCGCTGGAACGCTTCTTCGTCGCCTCGGAGAGTGCCGCGGTGGTGCCGTTGCCGTCCTTCCACGGGGCGGAGGGGTTCGACTGCGGCGTTCTGCTCAGTCGCGAAGGGGCGGTGGGGCTGGTCCACCATGGGCGGGAGGCGTGCGCGTCCGCGCGGCCGGTGGAGACGACCGAGGCCGTGCGTGCGCTGCCGGTGCGGCTCAACTGACATGTGGTGGGGAGAATCGTGAGCGAGGACTTGTCGCAGGCGGCCCAGGCCCGTACGGCGTCTGTGGTCGAGCTGGCGAGCGAGCTGATCCGTCGTCCGAGCCGGGCGGGGATCGACGACTACGGGCCCGTCCTTGCCGCGCTGGAGGACTGGCTCGCCGCTCGTGGCCTGCCGCACCGGCGCCTGCATGACGCGTCGGGCGCTGTAGTAGGGCTGCTGGTGGAGATCCCCGGCGGGTGTCCGGGGCCCTGGTGGACGCTGGACGCGTGCGTGGACACCGCCCCGTACGGCGACGAGAGGGCCTGGACGTTCCCGCCGGACTGCGGCGACATCGTGGACGGCTGGCTGCGCGGCCGGGGGGCGGCCGACTCCAAGCTCGCCGCCGCCATGTTCTGCCATATCGCCGCCGACCTCGTACCCCGCGCCGCTGACCTTCACGGCGGGCTCGCCGTGCTCCTGGACGTCGACGAGCACACCGGCGGCTTCGGCGGCGCCCGCGCCTACCTTGCCGACCCGCACGCCGCCCGCCCCGCCGGGGTGATGATCGGATACCCGGGCCTGGACGCGGTCGTAGTCGGCGGCCGGGGCCTGTGGCGGGCCACCATCGCTGTGCACGCTCACTCCGGGCACTCCGGGTCCAGCAGGACCGTGATCGGCGCGATCTCCCGCGCCGCCCACCTCGTGCGGCTCCTGGACGCCGCCGACCTGCCCGGCGTGGACGGCGGCTCGGGGTTCCCGCTGGCGCCGAAGCTGTCGGTCACCGCCTTCCACGGCGGACAGGGCTTCTCGGTCACACCCGACCGGGTCGACATCAACGTCGACGTACGGACGACCCCCGGTTTCGACGCGCACGACGCCGAGACCCTCATCCGCAAGGCCGTCGCCGAACTCGACGCGGATCTGCCCGCCCCGGCGCCCACCGAGGTCACTCCGGTCGCCGCGTGGCCGCCGTTCCGCCTCGCCGAGGACGAGCAGCCCGCCGCCGCCCTCTTCGGCGCGGCCTCGGAGTCGGGGCTCGCGGTCAGGGCGAAGACCGCGGGACCGTCGAACATCGGCAACCTGCTCGCCGGGGAGGGCATCTGGGCCACGGCAGGCTTCGGGGTGACGTACGAAGGGCTGCACGGCATCGACGAACGCGCCCGCCTGGCCGAGCTGCCGCAGGTCTACGCCGTCTACCAACGGGCTGTCCTCGACCTCCTCGGAGGCTGACGTCCCAAGGGCGTCCCAGCTTCCTCCCAGATCCACTCCCAGTAAGTCCCCAACTCCGTCTCTGGGAACGGCTCTTGGATCGCGGTGACATAGAGGCAGCACCACTGCCGCATTCACCGATGACAAGGGAGGCCGGTCATGGCCGCACAGATCACCGTCACCACCCCGCCCGCCGGTAAGGACACGCCCGCCACGGCGCCGAGCACCGGCGGCTTCGCGCCGCAGATCAGCACCCACCCGGTGGCGACCCTCACGCTGGGCCGCCAGACGTTCAACGACTCGGACAAGTCCAACTACTTCGAGGGCTGAGAAGCCCAGGACACCACCGAGCAC
>NZ_JBHVHQ010001052.1:0-2664 GCF_042800135.1 Streptomyces sp. NPDC057654
CCCTTGGTGTCGTCCGGCCACGCGCAGCCGGGGCAGTCGAACCCGCCGTTCTCGTGGTTCATCCGCATGATCGCCCGCGGCCCGTCGACCAGCGCGCCCTCGCGCAGCAGGAAGCGGGTCACGCTTTTGGCGGCGCCCCAGCCCGCGGCCGGATGGTGGTACGGATGGAACTCGGGGCCCTCCTCGGCGGCGGGCCCCGATCCGGCCCCCGCCTCGGCCCCCGCTCCGGACTTCCGGGGCTGCTGTTCGTCGGTGTCGGCGCTCAAGACCCTCGACCTTCCCTGTCCGCGATGTGCCTGCCATGCGGATATACGGCGCGAAACGGTACTTTCGGGCAGGCTATGCCGGTCGATTCGCGCACGCCATTCGAGGGCCGGGGCGGTTGGGCGTCCGTACGGGCAGAGGTACGCCGTCAGGTCATCAGGCGGTCGGTACCGTCCGCGCCGGCTCCTCCTGCGCGACCGGAGCGGCCACCGGCTGCGGTTCCGTGACGCGGGGCCGGGCCCAGACGTAGTACACGGGAGCCGTGACCACCAGACCGACCAGCCAGGACAGGTCCGCGCCGCCCAGCGGGGCGACCAGGGGGCCCGTGAACAGGTCGGTGGAGACGAAGGGGAGCTGGACGGCGATGCCGAGGGCGTACGACGCGAGGGCCGTGCGGTTGAAGCGGCCGTAGCGGCCGCCGTCGGCGGCGAAGAAGTCCGCCATCGCGTACCGCCCCCGGTGCACGAGATAGAAGTCGATCAGGTTGATCGCCGTCCACGGGATCAGCACGATCAGCAGAACGCTCACCAGGTTCACGAACCGCGACACGAAGTCGTCGGACACGCCGACCGCGACCAGCAGCGCGATCACCAGCACGGTCCCGGAGACCACGCCGCGCGCCGTCCGCCGCGGCGTCCAGTGGGCGCGGAAGGTCTGGCCGATCGTGATGAGGGACAGCACGGCCCCGTAGAGGTTGAGGGCGTTGTGGTTGATGACGCTGAAGAGGAAGAGGACCAGCACGATGGGGCCGAACGCGCCCGCCGCGCTGTCGAAGCCCGCGACGGTGTCGTCGGCGCCCGGCGCGGCGAGCGCGATCACCGTGCCCGCCAGGAAGGACAGCGTCGAGCCGAGACACGAGCCGCCGTACGTCGCCCAGAACGTCGCGGGCGTGCGGACCGTACGCGGCAGATAGCGCGAGTAGTCCGATACGTACGGGGCGAACGCGAGCTGCCACAGGGCGCTGAGCGACACCGTCGCCAGCCACCCGGCGAAGGTGAAGCCGCCCCGCGTGAAGAAGTCGTCCGGCAGGCCGCGGAAGGCCACGACCGCGATGCCGACGGCGATGCCGATCCCCAGCACCCAGGTCGCGATCTTGTTGAGGGTGTGGATCAGGCGGTAGCCGACCCAGCAGATCACCGCCGAGCCCAGCGCGCCCAGCACGATGCCCCCGTTGACGGGGACGGCGGGCGCGAGGCCGTGCAGGGACTTTCCGGCCAGCACGATGTTCGACGCGAAGAAGCCGACGTACATGGCCGCCGCGACGACCACGATCACCAGTGCCCCGATCACCCCGAACTGCGCCCGGCTCTGGATCATCTGCGGCACGCCGAGCTGCGGTCCCTGCGCCGAGTGCAGCGCCATGAAGACGCCGCCGACGAGCTGGCCGACGAGGATCGCCAGCACGCTCGACCAGAACGACTGATGGAAGACCTGCACCCCCATGGCGCCCGTGACCAGCGGCAACGGGGCGATGTTCGTCCCGAACCACATGGTGAACAGGTCCCTGACCCGGCCGTGGCGCTCGCCGTCGGGGATATGGTCGATCGTGTGCTGCTCCACCGTGGCGGGCGCGTCCACGGCGGCGGACGCCTCGGCCGCGGCGGGGACGTCGGGTGCGGATCCTCCGGGACCGGACATGCGGACTCCCTAGAACGTGAGGGGCGAAGAGCGGTGCGGTGCTGCGGGGGAGAGAATCGACAGGGTCACCGCGGGTAAGGCGGATGGTTGGGAAGTCTCGAAGATTCCAAATCCCCGGTCAAACATTGTTTTCACGGGGGCTGCATCGGTTTTCGAGATGTAAAAATCCCGGCATGCCCCACGACGCCAACTTCACCCTGGTCCAGCTGCGCTACTTCCTCGCCGCCGCCGAGCTCGGCTCCATGACCGCCGCCGCCCAGCGCATCAACGTCTCGCAGTCCGCCGTCTCCACCGCCGTGACCCACCTGGAACGCGAACTCGGCGTCCAGCTCCTCATCCGCAGACACGCCAAGGGGCTGGAGCTGACGGCGGCCGGCGAGCGCTTCCAGCACGAGCTGCGCGGCTTCCTCACGCACGCCGACGAGCTCGCCGAATCGGCGCGCAGCCTCGGCTCGGAGCTCGTCGGCGACCTGGCCGTCGGCTGCTTCCAGACCTTCGCCCCCTTCTACCTGCCCCGGCTGCTGCGCGGGTTCGCCGACCGCCACCCCGCCGTCCGCGTCGACGTGCACGAGGGCGACACCCCCGCCGTCCAGGGGCTGCTGCGGACCGGCCAGTGCGAACTGGGGCTGCTGTACGACCTCGAACTCGACGCCGACATCGAGCACGAGGTGCTGGCCATGGCGCCCCCGTACGCGCTCGTGCACGAGGGGCACCGGCTCGCCGGCAGCCGCCGGGTCCGGCTCGCCGACCTCGGCGGCGAGC
>NZ_JBHVHQ010001053.1:0-2662 GCF_042800135.1 Streptomyces sp. NPDC057654
CCTTCCGTTATCCACAGGCCGGCCGCCTGCGGGAGAGCGCGGTGGCCGGGATCGTTACCATGGCAGTCCGGACCTGACCGGGGGGCCGGACCCGCATGAGGAGAGTGCTCTTGCCAGACGAGGCCCAGCCGCTCACCGCCGCGCAGCCGCAGCAGCCCACGCCCGAGGCCGCGGCGGCCGCGGACACGCCCCGGAACGGCCGGGACGCCGGGGCCCATGCCACGACACAGCCCGCGGCGGAGCCAGAGGCGAAGGCCGGGCCCGAGCCCGCACCGCAGCCCCTGCCGACGACCGCCCCGAAGACGGCGGCCGAGGCCGTGCCCGCGGCCCCGGCGGACCGCCCCGCCCTCGGCGCCACCTCCGCCCGCCCGGCCCCCCGCCCCACCGCCCGCTCCGGCTCCTCGAACCGCGTCCGGGCCCGCCTCGCCCGCCTGGGCGTGCAGCGCTCCAGCCCGTACAACCCGGTCCTCGAACCGCTGCTGCGCATCGTCCGCGGCAACGACCCCAAGGCCGACGCCTCGACGCTGCGCCAGATCGAGAAGGCGTACCAGGTCGCCGAGCGCTGGCACCGCGGCCAGAAGCGCAAGAGCGGCGACCCGTACATCACCCACCCGCTCGCCGTCACCACCATCCTCGCCGAGCTGGGCATGGATCCGGCCACCCTGATGGCGGGCCTGCTGCACGACACCGTCGAGGACACCGAGTACGGGCTCGACACCCTGCGCCGCGACTTCGGCGACCAGGTCGCCCTCCTCGTCGACGGCGTCACCAAGCTCGACAAGGTCAAGTTCGGCGAGGCCGCCCAGGCCGAGACCGTGCGCAAGATGGTCGTCGCCATGGCCAAGGACCCGCGCGTCCTGGTCATCAAGCTCGCCGACCGGCTGCACAACATGCGCACGATGCGCTACCTCAAGCGGGAGAAGCAGGAGAAGAAGGCCCGCGAGACCCTGGAGATCTACGCCCCGCTGGCCCACCGGCTGGGCATGAACACCATCAAGTGGGAGCTGGAGGACCTCGCCTTCGCGATCCTCTACCCCAAGATGTACGACGAGATCGTGCGGCTCGTCGCCGAACGGGCCCCCAAGCGCGACGAGTATCTGGCGATCGTCACCGACGAGGTCCAGACCGACCTGCGCGCCGCCCGCATCAAGGCCACCGTCACCGGACGGCCCAAGCACTACTACAGCGTCTACCAGAAGATGATCGTGCGCGGCCGCGACTTCGCCGAGATCTACGACCTGGTGGGCATCCGCGTCCTCGTCGACACCGTCCGCGACTGCTACGCGGCGCTCGGCACCGTGCACGCCCGGTGGAACCCGGTGCCGGGGCGGTTCAAGGACTACATCGCGATGCCCAAGTTCAACATGTACCAGTCGCTGCACACGACGGTCATCGGGCCCAGCGGCAAGCCGGTCGAACTCCAGATCCGCACGTTCGACATGCACCGCCGCGCCGAGTACGGCATCGCCGCGCACTGGAAGTACAAGCAGGAGGCCGTGGCCGGCGCCTCCAAGGTCCGCACCGACGTGCCCAAGAACGCGGGCAAGGGCCAGGACGCCGTCAACGACATGGCGTGGCTGCGCCAGCTGCTCGACTGGCAGAAGGAGACCGAGGACCCCGGCGAGTTCCTCGAATCGCTGCGCTTCGACCTCTCCCGCAACGAGGTCTTCGTCTTCACGCCCAAGGGCGACGTCATAGCGCTCCCGGCCGGCGCCACCCCCGTCGACTTCGCGTACGCGGTCCACACCGAGGTCGGCCACCGCACGATAGGCGCCCGCGTCAACGGGCGGCTCGTACCGCTCGAATCGACCCTGGACAACGGCGATCTGGTGGAGGTCTTCACCTCCAAGGCGGCCGGCGCCGCGCCGTCCCGCGACTGGCTCGGCTTCGTCAAGTCCCCGCGGGCCCGCAACAAGATCCGCGCCTGGTTCTCCAAGGAGCGCCGGGAGGAGGCGATCGAGCAGGGCAAGGACGCGATAGCGCGGGCGATGCGCAAGCAGAACCTGCCGATCCAGCGCATCCTGACCGGCGACTCGCTCGTCACCCTCGCCCACGAGATGCGCTACCCCGACATCTCCTCGCTCTACGCGGCCATCGGCGAGGGACACGTCGCCGCGCAGGGCGTCGTGCAGAAGCTCGTCCAGGCGCTCGGCGGCGAGGAGGCCGCCAACGAGGACATCGTCGAGTCCACCCCGATCCGCGGCCGCTCCAAGCGGCGCTCCAACGCGGACCCCGGCGTCGTCGTCAAGGGCGTCGACGACGTGTGGGTCAAGCTCGCGCGCTGCTGTACGCCCGTGCCCGGCGATCCCATCATCGGCTTCGTCACCCGTGGGAACGGCATCTCGGTGCACCGCGCGGACTGCGTCAACGTGGACTCGCTCTCGCAGCAGCCGGAGCGGATCATCGAGGTCGAGTGGGCGCCCACCCAGTCATCGGTCTTCCTCGTCGCCATCCAGGTCGAGGCCCTCGACCGGTCCCGGCTCCTCTCGGACGTCACGCGGGTCCTCTCCGACCAGCATGTCAACATCCTCTCCGCCGCCGTCCAGACCTCCCGCGACCGGGTCGCCACCTCGCGCTTCACCTTCGAGATGGGCGACCCCAAGCACCTCGGCCATGTGCTCAAGGCGGTCCGTACGGTGGAGGGCGTGTACGACGTCTACCG
>NZ_JBHVHQ010001054.1:0-2657 GCF_042800135.1 Streptomyces sp. NPDC057654
GTCGTCTGTGTCCGTCCGGCTCAGGCCCGTACGGGCTTGCCGTCGTGCAGGGCGATGGCGCGCTGCATGGCCTTGCGGGCGCGCGGGGTGTCGCGGGCGTCGTGGTAGGCGACCGCGAGGCGGAACCAGGAGCGCCAGTCGCCGGGCGGCTCCTCGGTCTCCGCCTGCCGCCTGGCGAAGACCTCGTCCGCGGAGTCGCGGTCGATGCGGCCGCCGGGCGTCCGTACGAGCTCGTCCACCGGCAGCCCGCCCTCGGTCTCCAGCTCCCGCGCGAGGCGGCCCGCGTCGCGCGCGAACTTGGTGGTGTGCCACAGGAACCAGGCGCCGATGAACGGCAGGATGAGCACCGCGACGCCGAAGACGACGGTCACCGCGGTGCCCTGCTCTATGAGCAGCACGCCACGGCTGCCGACCAGGACGAAATAGACGACCAGGACGGCGGCCAGGGCGAAATAGACGATCTTTGCGCGCACGGTGTCAGCCCAGGTCCAGGAAGTGTTCCAGGCCGAACGTCAGCCCCGGCGTGTCGACGACACGGCGCGCGCCCAGCAGGATGCCCGGCATGAAGCTGCTGTGGTGCAGCGAGTCGTGCCGGATGGTGAGGGTCTCGCCGGTGTCGCCGAGGATGACCTCCTGGTGGGCGAGGAGGCCGCGGAGACGGACGGAGTGCACCGGGACGCCGTCGACGTCCGCGCCGCGCGCGCCGTCCAGCGCGGTGACCGTCGCGTCCGGCTGCGGCGCGCGGCCGGCCTCGCTGCGCGCCGCCGCGATGAGCTGGGCGGTGCGGGTGGCGGTGCCGGAGGGGGCGTCGGCCTTGCCCGGGTGGTGCAGCTCGATGACCTCGACCGACTCGAAGTAGCGGGCGGCCTGCTGGGAGAAGCGCATGGTCAGCACGGCGCCGATGGAGAAGTTCGGCGCGATGAGCACGCCGGTCCCCGGTGCGGCGTCGAGCTGTCCGCGCAGCCGGTCGAGGCGCTCGTCGGTCCAGCCGGTGGTGCCGACGACGCCGTGGATGCTGTTGCGGACGCAGAAGTCGAGGTTGTCCATGACCGAGTCGGGATGGGTCAGCTCGACGGCGACCTGGGCGCCCGCGTCGGTCAGCGCGTCCAGGCTGTCGCCCCGGCCCAGCGCCGCCACCAGTTCCATGTCGTCGGCGGCTTCCACCGCCCGTACGGCCTCGGAGCCGATACGGCCCTTGGCGCCGATGACTGCCACGCGCAGCTTGCTCATCGTGCTTGCTTCCTTCGACTTCTCGGCTGATGGGGTCCGATCGGGTGATCGGCCCCAGGCTAGGCGGCGTCGGCTGCTCCGTCAGGAGACGACGTCGTGCAGACGGGCGGCCTGCTTGTCCTTCAGCGGTCCGATGACGGACAGCGAGGGCCGCCGGGTCAGTACATCGCGGGCGACCGCGCGTACGTCGTCCGGGGTGACGGCCGCGATGCGCGCCAGCATGTCGTCGACGGACATCTGCTCGCCCCAGCACAGCTCGCTCTTGCCGATGCGGTTCATCAGCGCGCCGGTGTCCTCCAGACCGAGCACGGTGGAGCCGGCGAGCTGGCCGACGGCGCGGCCGATCTCCTCGTCGCTCAGGCCCTGCTCGGCGACCTGGTCGAGCTGGTCGCGGCAGATCTTGAGGACGTCGTGGACCTGGTTCGGGCGGCAGCCCGCGTAGACGCCGAAGAGGCCGCAGTCGGCGAAGCCGGAGGTGTAGGAGTAGACGGAGTACGCCAGTCCGCGCTTCTCCCGGATCTCCTGGAAGAGGCGGGAGCTCATGCCGCCGCCGAGGGCGGTGTTGAGCACGCCGAGCGCCCAGCGCCGGTCGTCCGTACGGGCCAGGCCCGGCATGCCGAGGACGATGTGGGCCTGCTCGGTCCTGCGGTCGAGCACCTCGACGCGGCCGGCCGTGCGCAGCGTGCGGGCGCCGTCGCGCGGGGCGATCGGCGTCGCGTCCGCAGCGCCGAGGGCGTCGGCCCGCTCGAAGGCGCGGCGGACCTGGCGTACGACCTTGGCGTGGTCGACGTTGCCCGCGGCGGCCACGACCAGGTGCGTCGGGTCGTAGTGCTTCTTGTAGAAGCGGGCGATGCGGTCGCGGGTCAGCGCGTTGACCGTGTCGACGGTGCCGAGGACGGGGCGGCCCAGCGGGGTGTCGCCGAGCATGGTCTCCGCGAAGAGGTCGTGCACGCAGTCGCCCGGGTCGTCCTCGGTCATCGCGATCTCCTCAAGGATGACGCCGCGCTCGGCGTCGACGTCCTCGGGCTTGATCAGCGAGCCGGTGAGCATGTCGCAGACCACGTCGATGGCCAGCGGCAGATCGGTGTCGAGCACGCGCGCGTAGTAGCACGTGTACTCCTTCGCCGTGAAGGCGTTCATCTCGCCGCCGACCGCGTCGATGGCGGCGGAGATGTCGAGCGCGCTGCGCCGCTCGGTGCCCTTGAAGAGCAGGTGCTCCAGGTAGTGGGTGGCGCCGTTCAGGGAGGGCGTCTCGTCGCGGGAGCCGACGTGCGCCCAGATGCCGAAGGTGGCGGAGCGTACGGACGGCAGGGTCTCGGTGACGACGCGCAGGCCGCCCGGAAGGGTGGTCTTGCGGACCGTGCCGATGCCGTTCTCGCCCTTGAGAAGCGTTTGGGTACGGGCGACGGCCCGCCCCTCCGTGGAGG
>NZ_JBHVHQ010001055.1:0-2652 GCF_042800135.1 Streptomyces sp. NPDC057654
GTCGCGAGCCGGTCGCCCAACCGGTGGTCGGTCACGGCTTCAGTATCGCGCCACGCCACCGCCGCCGGACCCGGTCCGGCGGCGAAACGACCGGTGAACGTCCCGCTTTCCCGCTCGGCTCCCGCCTCACGGGTCCGCCCCCGGCACGCGCGCCCCACTCACGTATTCCGCCACGGACGGGCTCCGCGCCGCCCGCTCCCGTACGGTCCGGGCCCTCCGCGCGCCCGTACGGCCCGGACCCGGCGTCGGCCGCGCCCCCGCCCGTACCCCGAGGGCTGCCGCGGCACCCGGCCGCCCCCGACCGCCCGTCAGGGCCTCGGCGCCCACCCGAAGCGGGGCTCCCGCCGTTCCAGAAAAGCGGCGACCCCCTCCGCGGCGTCGCCGCTCTCGCGTGACTCGCGTGCCCAGTGCGCGATCCGGTCCGCGCCGGCGGGGCCAGAGGCGAATTCCTTCGCCGCCGCCTGCGTGAGCCGCGAGCGCGAGACGAGCACCCGCGCGAACTCCGCCACCCGCTTGTCCAGCTCCTCGCCCGGCAGGACCTCGTCCACCAGGCCCGTGCGCAGCGCCCGCCCGGCGTCGATCAGCTCGGCGGAGAAGAGCAGGTACTTCGCGGCGGAGGGGCCGACCAGGGAGACCAGCCGCTGGGTCGAGGTGGCGGGGTAGACGATGCCGAGCCTCGCCGGGGTGACCCCGAAGAACGCGTCCTCGGCCGCGAAGCGCAGGTCGCAGGCGGCGGCGAGCTGGCAGCCGCCGCCCACGCAGTAGCCCCGCACGGCCGCGAGCGTCGGCTTCGGGAAGGCGGCCAGGGCGTCCTCCGCCGCCACCGCCAGTCCCTTCGACGCCTCGTCGCCCTCCGTGAGGGCGCCGATGTCCGCGCCCGCGCAGAACGTGTTCCCGTCGCCGGTCAGCACCAGGGCCCGTACGCCCGTATCCGCGGCGCACCGCCGCAGCAGCGACGGCAGCTCGCGCCACATCGCGCCCGTCATCGCGTTGCGCTTGGCGGGGTTGCTGATGGTGACGGTGGCTATGCCGTCGGCGGCGTCGAGACGCAGGCAGGGATCCGGCTCCATGCGCCGGATGCTATCCGGCCGGGGCGGTCTTATGATCCGAAGCAGGGGGTGTATACGAGGAGGCGCTGATGGCCGCACCCCGGATACCCGAGAAGGACCTCGGCCGCAAGGAGAGCCGGAAGCTCAGCCGCGGCTTCGGCATGCTGGCGGTGCTCGGCACGATCCTGGCCCTGGCGGGGCTGGTGGGCCTCATCTACGTCGGCGTCGCGACGCTGACCTCGATGCTCCTCTTCGGCTGGCTGCTGCTGATCGGCGGCGTGGTGGGCCTCGCGCACGCGGTGCAGTCCCGCGACAGCAGCTTCTTCTGGCTCGGCGTGGTGGTCGCGGCGCTGAACATCGCGGCGGGCGTGGTCGTCATCCGGCACCCGGGCGACTCGGCTGCGGCGCTGACGATGTTCGCCGCGCTGCTCTTCCTCACCGGCGGCGTGTTCCGCCTGGTGGGCAGCGTGGTGGTGCGCGGTCCGCAGTTCGGCTGGACGCTGGTGCAGGGCGCCTTCGGGCTGCTGCTGGGCATTTTGGTGCTGGCGGACTGGCCGCACAGCAGCCTGTACGTGCTGGGGACCTTCTTCTCCCTCGCGCTGCTCTTCGACGGGCTGGGCCTGATCGCGATCGGCGTGGGCGGGCGGCGCGTCGTGGGGCTGGTGGAGGAGGGGATGCGGCGACCGGGCCCAGAATCTGATAGTCCGGATCGTTCCTTGAAAGAGAAACCAGACGATCGGGATCGCTCAGGCGATTGACCCAGAGCCGCGTTTTCGATCAGAACCCGTCGATAGATGCTGACTTGTGTTCAGCGGGTGGGTATGGACCAACACATTCTCAACACTCGGTGTGTGTGGTCGAGCCACGGCGATGGGTGGGTATCGGACATGGAAATCCTCGGGAGCGTGCCGCCCGACCCGGGGCAGGCCCCGCCTCGGAGGCCGATCGAGTACGAAGGGTCCTGGCGGTTCACGGCTCCCGCGCTCGAATCCTCGGTGCCCCAGGCCAGACACGCGGTCCGGGACCTGCTCGGCCATCAGGGCGTACCGGCCTCCGACGACCTGGTGCAGAACCTGCTGCTGATCGTCTCCGAGCTGGTCACCAACTCCGTGCGGCATGCCGCCCTGCTCTCGCCGGAGATCGCGGTGGAGGTCTCCATCGGCGCGAAATGGGTGCGCGTCGCCGTGGAGGACGACCACCCCTACCGTCCCAAGGCGCTCGAAGCGGACGACGACCGGATCGGCGGGCGCGGCCTGCTGCTGGTCAAGACGGTCACGTACGAGGCCGGGGGCGAGTGCGACGTGGAGCACACCGCGAGCGGCGGCAAGGTGATCTGGGCCGCCCTGCCGCTGCCCACGACATCCGCCACCCATCTGCCTCCGGCACGGTGACCGGCGCCTGTCGGCTCGCCTTCGGCTGCCGGCTCGCCACGGCCCGGTGAGAACCGGCGGCCTGCCCGCACCGGCCCGGCGACCCTCGGCTGACGACCCGCTCCGGCCCGCTGGCCTCCGGTTACCCGCCTGCCGTCGGCCCGGTGGCCTCCGGCGGCCGACCCGCCGCAGCCCGGTGATCTCCGGCTTCCCGCCTGCCGTCGGCCCACTGG
>NZ_JBHVHQ010001056.1:0-2639 GCF_042800135.1 Streptomyces sp. NPDC057654
GCGCTGGGGGTACGGGGGGCGTACGGGACGCGGGCGAGGGGATGCCCGTACGGCTCGCGCCGGGGCTGTTCGCGGGGCTCCCGGAGGCCCGTACCGTCGGCGGCAAAACCGTCACCGTCGACCGCCGCTTCCACGACCGGGTCTTCCTGGAGGCCGGGTCCGCCGTACCGCTCGCGGACCGCGGCCCGTACCGGCAGCGGCTGCTGCGGGAGCGGACCTACCCGGCGCGCGCCGCCCTCCCGCTGCGCGACACGGTGCTCTACGACAGCTTCGGGGGCCGCCGGTACTCCGACTCCCCGCGCGCGGTCCACGAGGAGTTGGTGCGGCGCGGCACGGACGTCGAGCATCTGTGGGTGGTGCGCGACCGGCAGTTCGAGGTGCCGCCCACGGCCCGCGCCCTGGTCCTCGGCAGCGCCGAGTGGTATGAGGCGCTCGCCCGCAGCCGGCGGATCGTCACCAATACCCACCTGCCGCCGTGGTTCCGCCGCCGGGAGGGCCAGTACGTCCTCCAGACCTGGCACGGCACCCCGCTCAAACGTATCGGCACGGACCTCGCCGGGACGCTCTGCGCCGAACTCGCGCCGTCCGGACCCGCGCCGGACCCGCAGGCGCAGTGGTCAGCCCTGCTGTCGGCCAACCCGCACAGCACCCGCGTCTTCCGGCGGGCCCTCGGCTTCCAGGGCCCGATCGCCGAGACGGGGCTCCCGCGCACCGACGCGTTCTTCGCCGCCGACCGCGCCGAACGCGCCGCCGCGCTGCGCCGCCGGCTGGGCATCCCGCGCGGCAAGCGCGTCGTCCTGTACGCGCCGACGCAGCACGACGAACGCGCCTACGACGCCGACCACTACCGTCTGCATCTCCCCCTGGACGTGGCCCGCGCCGAGGCCGCGCTCGGCGGCGACCACGTCCTGCTCGTCCGCAGCCATCCCCTGGTCGCCGACCAGGTACCGGCCCGCCGCGGCCCGTTCCTGCGCGACGTCTCGGCCCACCCCGACGCCGCCGCCGTCCTGCTGGCCGCGGACGTCCTGGTCACCGACTACTCCTCGCTCGCCGTCGACTTCGCCAACACCGGCCGCCCCCTCCTCTATCTCACCCCCGATCTGGCCCGCTACCGCGACACCGTCCGCGGCTTCACCGTCGACTTCGCCGCCGAGGCCCCCGGCCCGCAGCTCTCGAACACGGACGAACTCGTCGACGCGCTGCGCGACATAGAGGGAGTCGCCGACCGCTACGCGCGCGCGTACGCGCGTTTCCGCGCCGCGTACTGCCCCCTGGACGACGGCGGGGCGACGACACGGGCGGTGGACGGGCTGCTGTGGGCCGTCCCGTGAAGGACACCCGCGCCTCTACGGGCGTCAGCGCCGCACGTACAGCGCCACCGCCCCGCCCCGCACGTACACCACCGACTTCCGGACGAAGAGGCTGTCGAGCACGGCGGCGCGGGTTCCGTCGCCGCCGTCGCCGGCGCCGGGGGCCGAGACCACCCACACGCGGTCGAGCCCGGTCAGCCGGTTGCGGAGTTGGGCCGCGTCGGCGTCGGTGCCGTAGAGGGTGCCGGTGGCGGCGCCGGAGCGCAGCAGGGTCGCGTCGTGTACGCCGGTGAAGGCGCGCGGGTAGGCGAGGGCGACCCTGCGCTCGTACGACGGGAAGAAGAGCGCCGTGTCGCCCGGCTTCGCGACGCGCGCGAACGCGGCGGCGACCGCCGCGAGGTCGTCCGCCCGGCTCGTGGGCAGGCGCTCGCGCTGCTGGATCGGCAACTGCCAGCACAAGGAGGCGGCGATGGCGGCCACGCCGACCGCCGTCACCGCCCGACGCCATGGGAGCCGCCCCGCCAGGCGCTCCGCTCCCGCCGCCGCGAGCAGCGGCAGTCCGGCGAGGGCGTAGAGGAGGTAGCGGTCGAGGAAGACCGGCCGCCACTGGGCGGCGGCGAAGAGCAGGGCGGGCGGTACGAGCGCGAGGGGCAGGGCCACGGCGGTCAGGTCGAGGCGGCCGGGCCGGGCCCGTACGACGGCGACGACGGCGACAGCCATGAGCAGCAGGTTCACCGCCAGCACGAGCGAGCTCGGACCGGCGAACTCGCGCAGCAGCGCCCCCGCGTCGGCGAGGTGCGGCGTCCTTATCCAGGAGATCTGCCCGCTCTGCCGCCGCGAGAGGAGGGCGAGCGGCACGAGCACCGCCACCGCGGCGGCCACCGCCCGGCCCCAGCCGCGCCACGTCCGCGCGGGCGCGCGGCACAGCAGCAGGGTCGCGGCGTGCGCGGCGAGGAGCAGCACCGCGAACTCGTGCAGGCAGAACGTCACGGCGCACACCGCGCCGTACCCGGCCCACCGGCCGCCGGGCCGCCCGGCGGCGCGCACCAGCAGCCAGGTGGCGAGCGCCGCGCCGGCCGCGACCAGCGCGTACGAGCGGCCCTCCTGCGCGTAGTGGCTGGTCAGCGGCGTGACCGCGTACAGCAGTCCGGCCCACAGGCCGACTCGTGGGCGGGCCAGGCGGCAGCCGATGGCGGCGACGAGCCCGGCGGTGCACGCGGCGGCCAGCACGGACGGGAGGCGCAGCGCCACCTCGTCGGCGAGGCTGCCGCGGACGGCGAGGCCGCCGCGAACGGTGAGAACGCAGTGCATCAGCAGGTAGTACAGGCC
>NZ_JBHVHQ010001057.1:0-2637 GCF_042800135.1 Streptomyces sp. NPDC057654
GGGTAGCTGCCGGGCGAGACGTCCGGGCGGATGCGGGCGGGGCCGTAGAAGCGGGGGTCGTCGCCGTCGGCGGCCTTGCTGTCGTCGCGCCGCAGCGGTACGGGCGCGTCGAACGCCGCCGAGGTCGCGGTCAGCCGCTCCTCCTCCCCCGCGTCCGGGTCCATGTCGCTCCACAGCACCTTGACGATGCCGCCCGCCTCCACCCGGAACCGCCCGGTGGTGGCGGCCTCCGGCCGGCTGGTCCGGTCGAAGAAGGCGGGGCCGCGCCCCCTGCCGACGTAGTCGCTGTCGCCGGGCCGCGCCGCGCGGACCGTGAACCGCTTGCCCGCGATGCGCCGCCCGTCGGGCCCGGTCAGCTCGGCCTCGTACGTCCCGTCCTTGACGTCCGACGGCAGCTGCGGGGCGGCGGTGAACATGCGCGGGTTGTTCCAGTCCAGCCCGCCCGTGTCGTGCCGCAGCGGCACCGGCGCGCGGAACGCCCGCGACCGCACGGTGAAGGACGTGCCCCGCTCGCCCGGGTACAGGTCGTCGAAGGAGAGCCCGACCCGCTCGCCGGGCCGGGCGCCGGTCCGGTCCGCCACGACCCTGAACTCGGGCCGCTTGGCGGCCACCGTCCGTACGCGCCCGTGCCCCGCGACCCGCCCGTCGACGTCGACGCGTACGGGGTGGCGGCCGGCCTTCGCCGTGAGGGACACGGCCTCGTGCGCGGCGTACCGCGCCTGCCCGCCCTCGACGGCGAGCGAGAGCCGCACGGGACGCGGGAAGACCGGCGAGGTGACGACGACGGCACGCACCCCCGCACCGCCTGCACCGCCTGTACCGCCAGCACCGGCCGTACCGTTTTCGAGCCCCGTCACGACAATGTCGACGATCTCCCCCGGCCGAGCCTCGAAGGCCCCGTTGACCTCGACGTGTACGGGGCGGTGGGAGGACTTGGGGTGATGGGGAGGCGTGGCGTGCCGGGGCGGCTTCTCGTGGCCGGAGGGCGTGGCGTGCCCGGAATGGGCATGAGCTTCAGCAGTTCCGCCGGCGGCGCCCCACCCCAGGACCCCCGCGCACACCACGGCCACCGCCGCCCGCGCTCGCTTCGTCTGACCCATGCGATCCATCCGACTCACAGCGTCACCCCACTCCTAGTAGGAAGAGGGGGAGAAGCGCCCGCCGGTTCCCGGTCGACCGGACACCGACGGCAAACAACGACAAAGGCCCCACTGCCGCTGAGGCGGTGGGGCCTTTGTCTCACATGGGATGAGTGGAGATGGCGGGAATCGAACCCGCGTCCAACGGTGCGGAAACAGGGCTTCTCCGAGCGCAGTCCGCTGCGATTTTCTCGGCCCCGGAGATCACACGGACAAGTCTCCGACGGGCTCAGCCACTGTTTGATTTCCCACCAGGCCCCGTGGCCGGTCCTAGTGGTTTAGTTCCCTAGCTGATGCCAGGATCCGGGTCGGGAACAATCCCCGGGCTGACACTTCGCAAGTCGCTACTTAGGCAGCGAGGGCGAAGGAATCGCGCTTGGTGTTGGCGATTATTGTTTGCGACATATGGTTAACGAGATCATTGCCGCTTCCTCGGCTCGCTTCCCCTGCCTCGACAACCGCTGTCGAAACCGATCATCCCCATGTTGATTTATCAATTTTCCGCACATCCCTCGGGTATCCCCTGGGATGCACGGCCATCATACGTGACCAACGCACGACGGGGCCAGCGTATTCCTGGCCGCCGGGGCGGCGCCCGCCACAGCGGTACAGCCGCCCGTCAGGCCCGCTGCCGCCTGCGCGCCGCCGAGATGGCGCGGTCCGACTCGCGCCGGTCCTGCTTCTCGCGGAGCGTCTGCCGCTTGTCGTACTCCTTCTTGCCCTTGGCGAGCGCGATCTCGACCTTGGCCCGGCCGTCCTTGAAGTAGAGGGCCAGCGGTACGAGCGTGTGCCCGGTCTCCTGCGTCTTCTGCTCCAGCTTCGCGATCTCGACCCGGTGCAGCAGCAGCTTGCGCTTGCGGCGCGCGCTGTGGTTCGTCCACGTCCCCTGCGCGTACTCCGGGATGTGCACGTTGTGCAGCCACGCCTCGCCGCCGTCGAGCTGCCCGAAGCCGTCGACGAGCGACGCGCGGCCCTGCCGCAGCGACTTCACCTCGGTGCCGGTCAGGACGAGGCCGCACTCGTACGTATCCAGGATCAGGTAGTCGTGCCGCGCCTTCTTGTTCTGCGCGATGAGTTTCCGGCCGCTCTTGTCTTTGTCTTTAGCCTTGTCTTTAGCCATAACGCCGCCATTCTCGCATCAGGCCCCACCCCCGAGGCCACTCAATACTGTGCGGGCCCGCTCCTCGGCGTCGCCGCCCGCGGCCAGGTCCGGGGTGATGCCCGCGCCGTCCACGGCCCGGCCGGCGGGGGTGCTGTAGTGGCCGACGGTCAGCTCGGCGACCGAGCCGTCCGGCAGCTCGCTCGGCAGCTGCACCGAGCCCTTGCCGAAGGTGCGCGAGCCGACGACGACGGCCCGGCCGCGGTCCTGGAGCGCGCCGGTCAGCAGCTCGGCGGCGCTCATGGTGCCGCCGTCGACGAGGACGGCGAGCGGGCGCGCGGTGTCGCCGCCGGGGGCGGCGGACAGGGCGCGCTGCGCGCCGTGCACGTCGTACGTGGC
>NZ_JBHVHQ010001058.1:0-2634 GCF_042800135.1 Streptomyces sp. NPDC057654
CGCGGCCGGGGAGGGGGGGCCCCCGGCCGCGGCGGTGTCCGAAAGATGACGCTCGGCGCAGGTAAGGTAACGCTTAGTTCTCGCACCTCAACGCCGTTGTCACGGGCGTCAGTTCACGCACGGCACGCCGCCCGCCTTCACCGCGGGACCCGACGTGTCGTCGTCATCGTCCTTCGAGGACTTCGACGAGCCGCTGTCCGAGCCGCTGTCCGACGTGCCGCCGTCCGACTTGGCCGGGAGCTTGTAGTCCTGACCGATCGTGACGCTGACGTGTCCCGCGGGCACCGACGCGCTCGCGACGGGCGCCGCCGTCTTCAGCCGGTCCGCGATCTGCTGCGCGGCCTTCTGCGCGCCGCTGCCGTAGGCGATCGTGGTGTGCGGCTGTGCCGGTGAGTCGCCCGTGGTGCCCTCGGCGTAGCCGAGCTTGACCAGGGCCTGGAGCGCGGCGTCGGCGAGGCCGTTGCCCCCGTTGCCGTTGCGGACGTCGACGGTGCCGGACGCCGCCTTCTCGGGCTTCTTGCTGTCCGAGGAGCCCTTCGAGTCCTTCGAGGCGTCGGCGGTGGCGAACGCCTGCTGGACGATCTTTCTGATCTGCACCGGGTCGACCAGGTTCACGGACTCCTTCTTGCGGGTGCCGAACCCGGTGATGGGCAGGGTGTGGAAGACCACGTTGCCGCCGGTGAGGTTGGGCGCCTGCTGGGCGAAGTCCAGCACGTCCCAGGACTTGTCGAGGACGAGGTCCTTCTTCACGACGTCGAAGAGCCCCTGGAGCTTGCCCAGGTCGCTCCACGCGCCCTGGCCCTTCAGCTCGTGCGTGACCGACGCGATGAACGCCTGCTGGCGGCGGGTGCGGTCCAGGTCGCCGTTGAGCAGTTCGTGACGCTGGCGCACGAAGGCCAGCGCCTGCTTGGCGTTGAGCTTCGAGACCCCCTTGGGGAAGTCCGCGCCCGAGTAGTGGTCCTTCACCGGCTGCTTGAGACAGACCGTGATCGGCTGGAGCACCTTGGCTATGTCGTAGAAGCCGAGCAGATTGACCTCGGCGAAGTGGTCGATCGGCACGTCCAGGAACTTCTGCACCGTGGCCAGCGTCGCCTCCCGCCCGGCCTCCCGGCTCTTGCCCTCCAGCTTCGCGCCCTTCATCCCCTTGGCGGCGAGCCTCTCGTGGGCCCCGGCGTAGGCGTTGGAGTACGCCTCCTTGACCTTGAAGTGGCCTTGGACGGAGCCGTCGCCGTTGTAGGTCTGCACATAGTCGTCGCGGGGTACCGAGAACGCCTGGACCTTGCCGCCGTCCTTCGGTATGTGCATCAGGATCAGCGTGTTGGTGTTGTAGTAGCCGATACTGCTGGATCCGGCGTGCAACTGGTCCTGCACGAACTCCTTGGGCAGGTCCTTGCCGTCCATGTCCTTGCGCGAGTCGAGGCCGATCAGCAGCAGGTTCACCGAGCTGTCGAGGTGCTTGGGCGCGTTCTTCTTGATCGAGTCCAGCGCGTCCGACGTGGTCATGCCGTCGGTCAGCGAGTGGTACGCGTACCAGGTGGTCCCGCAGCCGATCAGCACCACCGCGGAGGCGGCCCAGACCATGGCGCGCGCCGCCAGTACCGTCCGCGGCGGCCGGCCCGTACCGCTCGCAGCGGCGCGGGGGCGGGCGCGGCGGCCGCGGGACCCGTGTTTGTTCGACCCCGAATTCCGGGCCTTGCGCTCCTCAGCCATGTCCGCGCCTCCCACGCCCCAGGCCCGCGAGGCCCCGTACGGCCAGTACCGCCAGCACCGCGCACTCCGCGGCCGCCATCGCCGGGAAACCGGCGACGGCCCAGCGCACCAGGTCGGTGGTGAGCGTCTTGCCGGACGACTCGCCGAGCAGTCCCGCGCCTACCGTCACCGCCGCCACCACCAGCGGGGGCAGTGGCACCACCCACCACAGGGCGCGTCGCCGGGCGGCCAGGACGGTCGCCCAGCCCCCGCCCAGCACGGCCCCGACCGCCAGCGCCCATCCGGGGCCGGAGCCGATCACGCTGTCCGCGGCAGCGCCCAGCAGCGGCGGCACCACCAGGGCGACGCCCACCGCGCCCCGGTTGCCGCTCTTGGCGGCGGGGGCGCCGCCCGCCCGCGCGCGCCCGCGCGATTCGGCCGCCCCGGGGGAGGGGGCCGCTCCGTAGGAGGGGGGCTCGGCCGCGGGGGCGGGCCACTCCTGCGGCGGGTACGGGCCGCCGCGAGCGCTCCGGCGAGCCTGCCCACCGCCTGCTGCTCGTGCCTGTTGTTCTTGCATACGTTCCGCTCTCACCAGTCCGTTCGGCGGTCCACCGGCTTCCCCCCGCCGGCCCGTTCCGGCCATGCCAGAGTTTTCTTCGGCCAGTGAGACGGTCCGCTCGCCGAGTGAGTTGCCTGGTCGCGCAAGCTCGCAAGCGTCTATGACGAGGGCCACACAGAAGGGCCGCGGGCGGGGTCGCTAATATAGTTGCAAGATTGCGCAATTGAGCAACTCGTAGCAACTCGCGGGTTCCGGCGAACCAAGGGGAAGGGGCAGTGGAGTTGTCGCAGGAGCAGCAACCGCCGACCGGGAGCGCCAACCTGCGCATCGGCGCGGCCGTGGCCCAGGTCGAGGGCCTGTACAGCGCCCTGCGCACCACCGCACCC
>NZ_JBHVHQ010001059.1:0-547 GCF_042800135.1 Streptomyces sp. NPDC057654
CTCCACGGCGACCCGGGCCGCGTCGTCAAGGGACAGCGCGCCCGCCACGCAGGCGGCGGCCACCTCGCCCTGGCTGTGGCCGATCACGGCGGCGGGCTCGACGCCGTGGGCTCGCCACACGGCGGCCAGCGACACCATCACCGCGAACAGGACCGGCTGGAGCACCTCCACCCGCTCGGGGTCGGGCCCGCCCGGCGCGCCGCGCAGCGCTTCGGTGGGCGACCAGTCGAGATGCGGGGCGAGGGCCCGTTCGCAGTCGGCCATCCGCGCGGCGAACACCGGGCTGCTGTCCAGGAGTTGAGCGCCCATTCCGGTCCATTGCGCGCCCGTTCCGGGGAAGACGAAGACCGCTTTGCGGCCGCCTTGGGGCACGGTGGCCCGTACGCCTGCCGCGGGTTCCTCGCCCTGGGCGAGGGCGGCGAGTCCGGCGAGCAGTTCGGCGCGGTCCTCGCCGACCAGGACGGCCCGTTCCGCGAACCGCGACCGGCCGAGGGCCAGGGAGCGGCTGACGTCGAGGAGGCGCAGGTCGGGTTCGGCCTGTCTCTTA
>NZ_JBHVHQ010001059.1:557-2634 GCF_042800135.1 Streptomyces sp. NPDC057654
GGGTTCGGCGACCAGGTGGGCGTGGAGGGCGGCGGCCTGGGCCCGCAGCGCCGGGGCGCTCTTCGCCGAGAGCGGCCAGAGCACCGGGCCGGGCGCGGGGGCCGCCGCGTCGGCCGGCGCGGGGGTCTTCTCTTCGACGGACTCCAGGATCAGGTGGGCGTTGGTGCCGCTGGCGCCGAAGGAGGAGACCCCGGCCCGGCGGGGCTCGCCGGCGGTGGGCCATGGCCGGGCCTCGGTGAGGAGCTCCACCGCGCCCTCGGTCCAGTCGACCTGTTCGGTGGGCCGGTCGATGTGCAGGGTTTTGGGCAGCAGGCCGTGCCGCATCGCCAGTACGGTCTTGATGACGCCGCCCACCCCGGCGGCGGCCTGCGTGTGCGTCAGGTTGGACTTCAGCGAGCCGAGCCACAGGGGCCGGTCCGCGGGCCGGCCCCGGCCGTAGACGGCGAGCAGGGCCTGCGCCTCGATGGGGTCGCCGAGGACGGTTCCGGTGCCGTGCGCCTCCACGGCGTCCACCTGGCCGGGAGCGAGCCCGGCGCGGTTCAGCGCCTGCCGGATGACGCGCTCCTGGGCGGGCCCGTTGGGGGCGGTGATGCCGTTGCTGGCGCCGTCCTGGTTGACGGCGGAGCCGCGTACCACGGCCAGGACGGGGTGGCCGTTGCGGCGCGCGTCGGAGAGGCGTTCCAGGAGCAGCAGGCCGATACCCTCGCCGAAGCCCGCGCCGTCGGCCGCCGCCGAGAACGACTTGCTGCGCCCGTCGGGGGCGAGCCCGCGCTGGCGGCTGAAGCCGATGTAGAGGCCGGGGGTGGACATCACGGTCACCCCGCCGGCCAGGGCGAGGGTCGCGTCCCCGGCCCGCAGCGCCTGGCAGGCGAGGTGGATGGCGACGAGGGAGGAGGAGCAGGCGGTGTCGAGGGTGACCGCCGGGCCCTGGAGGCCCAGCGTGTAGGCGACGCGGCCGGAGGCGACGCTGGGGATGCTGCCGGTGCCGAGGAACCCCTCCACCTCGTCGGGGACCGCGCCGAGCCGGGAGCCGTACTCGCTGTAGATGACCCCGGCGTAGACGCCGGTCCGGCTGCCGCGCAGGGTCAGCGGGTCGATCCCGGCGCGTTCCACGGCCTCCCAGGCCGTCTCCAGCAGCAGCCGCTGCTGGGGGTCCATCGCCAGGGCCTCGCGCGGCGAGATCCCGAAGAAGGCGGGGTCGAAGTCGCAGGCGTCGCGGAGGAAACCGCCCTCGCGGACGTAGAAGGTGCCGGGCGCGTCGGGGTCCGTGTCGTACCGGCCCTCGACGTCCCAGCCCCGGTCCTCGGGGAACGCGGAGACCGCGTCCCGCTCCTTGACCAGCAGCTCCCACAGCTCCTCGGGGCTGCGTACGCCGCCGGGGAAACGGCAGCTCATGGCGACGACGGCGATGGGCTCGCGGGCCTCGTCGCCGAGCCGCTGATTTGTCTCGCGCAGCCGCTGGTTCTCCTGGAGCGAGGCGCGCAGCGCCTCCACCACCCGGTCCGTGGCCATCGTCTTCCCTTCCTGCCCGCGCGGATCAGTCACGGTCGCCGCCCAGCGCCATGCGTACGAGGTCGTCTACGGCCATGTCCTGGATGCCGTTCTCCGGCTGCCCCGGGGCGTCATCGGCCGGAGCGGCCCCGGGGAGCCCGTCGGCGAGGTTCAGGAGCGCGTCGAGGAGTCCGGCGCGGCGCAGCGCCGACGGCGGGATCGCGGCGAGCCGGTCGCGGATCTCGGCGTCGGTGCTGTCCCGGTCTCCGTCGGAGCGGTCCGGCGGGGCGTCGTCGGGCAGCAGCCGTTCAAAGACGTACGCGGCGACCTCGGCCGGGCTCGGCCGGTCGAAGACCAGGGTCGCCGGAAGCCGCAGCCCGGTGGCCGCGCCCAGCCGGTTGCGCAGTTCGACGGAGGTCAGCGAGTCGAAGCCGAGGTCCTTGAAGGCGCGATCGGGGTCGACGGCCTCGGCGCCGCGGTGGCCGAGGACGTCCGCGACGCGGGCCCGTACGAGGTCGAGCACCGCCGCGCGCCGCTCCTCGCCGCCGAGCGCGGCGAGCCTTCGGCGCAGGGAACCCGCGTCGGC
>NZ_JBHVHQ010001060.1:0-2632 GCF_042800135.1 Streptomyces sp. NPDC057654
GCGCCCGTACGCACGTCCTCCGCCTACTCCGTGTCGGAGCCGATCGCCTCCAGCAGCGGGATGCGCGCCGCGCGGCGGCCCGGCCACAGGGCGGCGAGTACGCCGATGGCGGCGGTGGCGGCGAAGCACAGGGCGATCCGGTCCCAGGGCAGCGCGAGGGGGACGCTCTCCTGGCTGAGGACGGCCGCCGCGCCGAAGAAGATTCCGGAGAGGAGGCCCATGGCGGCTCCGAGCAGGGCGATGGCGACGGATTCGAGGCGCAGGACGGAGGCGAGGCTGCGGCGGTCGAGGCCGAGGGCGCGCAGCAGGCCGATCTCGCGGACGCGTTCGGAGACGGCCATGCCCATGGTGTTGACGACGCCGAGGGCGCCGATCAGGACGGTGACGCTGAGCAGGCCGTACATGATGTTCAGGAGCGGGGCCATCCGTTCGGCCGCCGCCTGGCGGGCGTCGGCGCGGTCCTGGATGAGGAGCGCGGGGTTGTCGAGCGTGCGCCGGATGGCGTCGCGGAGGGCCGCGGTGCGGCCGGGGGCGGCGTCGACGAGGACGGATTCCACGTGGGGGCGGTGCTCGGCGTCGGTGGTGTGCGGGAGGGCGGCGGTGGAGATGAGGGCGGGGGTGAAGGAGTCCGGCGCGTCGTAGATCGCGACGACGGGCAGCGTGGTCCGGGCGGTGGAGCCGGCGGCCGTGGCGGGGACGCGGGAGCCGAGCCGCCAGCCGTGGAGGTCGGCCGTCTGCTCGGTGACGGCGATGCCGTGGCCGAGGCCCTTCAGCGAGCCTTCGCGGATGTCGATGGGCGCGAGCCGGGCCACGGTGGCGGGGTTGACGGCGGTCGCCGTGAGGGTGTCGCGCTCGCCGGGGATGGTGAGTTCGGTGCGGATGACCGGGGTGACGGCGGCGGCGTCGGGCAGTTTCGCGACGCGGTCGGCGACGTGCGGCCCGATCTCGGCGAAGTCGACGGCCGTGATGCGCAGGTCGGAGGTCATGGCGCGGTCGGCGTCCCGTTCGTCCGCGCGGGTCGCCGAGGAGACGACCACGGTGACGGCGGTGACCATGGCGAGGCCGACCATGAGGGTGGTGGCGGTGGCCGCGGTGCGGCGGGGGTTGCGGCGGGCGTTCTCGACGGCCAGCTTGCCCCGGATGCCCGCGAGCCGCGTCATCGGGGAGCGCAGCAGGCGGGTGGCGCCCAGGGCGAGCAGCGGGGCCAGGACGATCAGGCCGATGAGGAGGACGGGCACGGCGAGGAAGAGGAGGTTCTCGTCGCCGGTGGCGGCCCAGGTCAGCAGCGCGCCGAGGGCGGTGACCGCCCAGCCGGCCCGGTTGCGGCGGCGCAGCGCGGCGGGGACCGGCGGTTCGTTGGTGCGCAGCGCCGCCACGGGCGGCACGGAGGCCGCGCGGCGGGCCGGAAGGTACGCGGAGAGCGTGGTGACGCAGATGCCGACGGCGAACGCCGCGAGCAGCGGCGCCGGGGTGAGCAGCCGCAGCGGGGCGGCCGGGCCGTCGGCGACGCCGAACAGGGTGTTCAGCAGCGCGGCCACGCCGACGCCGAGCGCGTACCCGGCGGCCGCGGCGACCGTTCCGACGAGCGCGGCCTCGGCGAGGACGAGGCGCATGACGTACGCGCGGGTGGCGCCGACGGCGCGCAGCAGGGCGTGTTCGCGGGCGCGGGCGGCGCTGAGCATGGTGAAGGTGTTGGCGACGAGGAAGGTGGAGACGAACAGCGCGATGCCGGCGAAGCCCAGCAGCAGCGTGGTGAGCTTGTCGTTGTCGGCAGCCGAGGCGGAGGAGTCGGAGTCCAGTTCCGCGGCGGTGACGGCGCGCAGGCCGGTGGGCAGCTTCCGCTGGGCCAGCTCTGCCAGCTGGGTGTCGGCGGTGCCGTCGGCGGCGGTGAGGGTGATCGCCGAGTACGTGCCGGGGGCCGCGAACTGCCGCTGCGCGGTGGTCGTGTCGTAGGCGGTGAGGGTGGCGCCGGAGGCGGTGCGGCTGTCCTTCGCGGTGAAGACGCCGACCAGCCGAACGCTGCGGGCGGCGCCGCCGACGACGACGCGCACCGTGTCGCCCACCTTCTGCCCGGCCCGTTCGGCCGCACCCCGGTCGACGGCGATCTCCGAGGCGGTGCGGGGGCCGCGGCCCCCGGTGAGGGGGTAGCGGGGGTCCTTGCCGGTGGCGTCGGGGGCGTAGTTGACGCCCGTGGCCCGGTAAAGGTCGCCGACGAGGGTGCCGTCCGGGCCGACGAGGAAGGAGCGGCCCTCGGCGGTGCCGCGCGCGGCGGCGGCGCCGGGGAGCGCGCGGAGCTTGCGCAGCAGCGCGTCGTCGAGCCGGGGCGCGGAGCCGGACCCGGCCCCATCGGCCGGCCCGGTCGGCTCGTCGGCCTTGACGGTGACGGACACGTCGGGCTGCGAGCCGGCGTGTGCGCGGGCCATGGCGGTACGGACGGAGTCGCTGTAGATGAGGGAGCCGGTGACGAACGCGACGCCGAGCAGGACGGCGAGGGCGGGCAGCGCGAAGCGCAGGCGGTGGGAGCGCAGGCTGCGGGCGGCGGTGCGGAGCAGGGACGGGGTGCGGGTGCGCTTCCCCCGTTCCCGCGGCGCCTGCGTACGGGGGGCGCGGGCATCGGTCCTCTGACGCATGG
>NZ_JBHVHQ010001061.1:0-2624 GCF_042800135.1 Streptomyces sp. NPDC057654
GTAGTGGTCCAGGACGGTGGGGACGTCGTTGTCGAGGTTGCCGTAGCTCGCCATGAAGTGGGCGAGGGCGGCGTTGCGGTCGCCGTTCTCGCCCTCGGAGGCGGCGACCTCCAGGTCGAAGCCGACGCCGCGGTTGCCGCTCTCGGCGCGCATCAGCTCCAGCGTGGCGGCCCCGGCGTCGCCGGTCAGCGTCTGGAGGCGGTCGGTGACAACGAGGGCGCCGGCGTTGATGAAGGGGTTACGGGGGATGCCGTTCTCATATTCGAGTTGCACCAGCGAGTTGAAGGGATTTCCGGACGGTTCCGTGCCGACCCGTTCCCAGATCATGTCGCCGCCCTCGGCGAGGACGAGGGCGAGGCTGAACGCCTTGGAGATGGACTGCACGGAGAACGGCGTCTTCCAGTCCCCGACGCCGTAGACACCCCCGTCGACGTCGGCGACCGCTATCCCGAAGGAGTTCGCGTCCACACAGGCGAGCGCCGGAATGTACCGGGCGACCTGGCCGCGTCCGACCAGCGGCCGCACGAACGCGGCGACCTCTTCGAGTACGGCCTCGTAATCCACTGGCCCGAGCTTCCTGTCCTACGGCGTCTGCGTACTGATCCCACACTGGTCCACCACTGATCCAACCGCGGCCGGATCGGCTCGCACGATATCCGAACGCCTGGCCCACCTGCGAACTTTCCGGTACAAGCAGGTCATACGGGCGTACGCGACCGGCGTCCGCCCCACCGGGAAGGAGGCGGCCATGGCCCCACCCATGTCCGCGAGCGAATTCATCGACGCCCTCAGGGACGAGGGCATCACCGTCGTGGAGGTCGGAGACTGGCGCACGCACAACCGCAACGCCCACGGCGACTGGGGACCGGTCAATGGCGTGGTCATCCACCACACGGTCACCAAGGGCACCCAGCAGACCGTGGACCTCTGCCGCAAGGGCCACTCCACCCTGCCGGGGCCGCTGTGCCACGGCGTCATCGCCAAGGACGGCACCGTCCACCTGGTCGGCTACGGCCGCGCCAACCACGCCGGGCGCGGTGACGACGACGTCCTGCGCGCCGTCATCGCCGAGAAACGCCTGCCCCCCGCCAACGAGGCCAACACCGACGGCAATGTCCACTTCTACGGCTTCGAGTGCGAGAACCTCGGCGACGGCGAGGACCCCTGGCCCGAGGCCCAGCTCGCCGCCATCGCCAAGGCCGCCGCCGCCGTCTGCCGCCACCACGGCTGGACCGAACGCTCCGTCATCGGCCACCTCGAATGGCAGCCCGGAAAGATAGACCCCAAGGGCTTCACCATGGACTCCCTCCGCGACCGCGTCCAAGACCTCCTCAAATAGCGGGGCGGGCGCCCCCCGCGCCGCTTCCCGTGGTCGCCCCGTCCTCGGCGGGGTGCTCGGGCGGCAGCCGCAGGGTGAAGACGGTCCCCTGGCCCACGGCGCTGCGGACATCGACCGTGCCGCCGTGGGCCTCCGCGAGCTTGCGGACGATGGCGAGGCCGAGGCCACTGCCCCCGGTCCGCCGTGAGCGGGACTTCTCCGCGCGCCAGAAGCGGTCGAAGACGTGCGGCAGGTCCTCGGCGGGGATGCCCGTGCCGGAGTCGGCGACCTCGATGACGCTGTCCCCGGCGGGCCCGGGGCGGCAGGTGACGCGCACGGCGCCGCCCGGCGGTGTGTGCCGTACCGCGTTGGACACCAGGTTGCCGACGGCCTGGCGCAGCCGGACCGGGTCGGCGGTCAGGCGGTGGCCGGGCGGCACGTCCGTGGTGACGGTGACGCCCGCGGCCTCGGCGCGTGCCCGGTGGGCGGCGGCGACCTGGCCGAGGAGGTCGGCCGCCCCGACCGGCTCGGGGTGCACGCGCAGCTCCCCGGCGTCGGCGGCGGCCAGGTCCTGAAGGTCGTCGATGACGTGCTGGAGCAGCACGGCCTCCTCGTGCAGGGAGGCGATGAACTCGCCGTCGGGCGCGGCCACCCCGTCCTGCGCGGCCTCCAGCCAGCCGCGGATGTTGGACAGCGGGGTGCGCAGTTCATGGGCGACGTCGCCGACCATCGCGCGGCGCTGTCCGGCGAGGCGGGCGCGCTGCTCGGACATCTCGTTGAAGGCGGCGGCGAGCCGCCCGATCTCGTCGTCTCCGCGTACCCGCACCACCGCCCGCGCGTCGTCGTCCCCGTCGCGCATCCGCTGGGCGGCGCCGGTGAGCGCGCGCAGGGGCCGTACCAGCCGGGTCGCGGCGAGCACGGAGACGCCGACGGTGAGCGCGAGGACGAGGGCGGCGGCGCCCGCGATCCGCGCGGTGCTGCCCGGCGAGAGCGTGAAGCCCCGCGCGGCGGTCCCCTCCGACCGGGGCGAGGCGAGGATGAGCCGGGCGGGCGGGGCGACGTACGTCTGTAGCTGCTTCTGCCGGGCCTGGGTCAGACAGGCCGGGACGCGCGCCTCCAGGGCGGCGCTCGCTGTGCGCGGCACGTGCCAGGTGAAGTCCGGATTGGCGTGGATGCCCGTAGCGGGCCCGATGCCCAGGCAGTCGGCCAGCAGGTGGTCGAGAGTCTTGAGCGCCTTGGCCTCGGTCGGCGTCGGCAGCCGTGGGCACGGACAGGCGGACGCGGTCGGTGGTGAGGACGAACGGCT